>CAZYJP010000014.1:0-18356 GCA_964647795.1 uncultured Thermodesulfobacteriota bacterium | reverse complement strand
CCCGGAAGACCTGGTGTTCGTACACGACGGCGTGAGGCCCTTTCCCCCGCAGGCGCGGTTTCCCGAGTTGGCCGCTGCCGCGAGGCCCGACGGGGCGCTCCTGGCCCTGAGTTGCCGAGATACCCTCAAGGCGGAAGTCCAGGGTGCCTCTGCCGGAACCGTGGACCGGGCCGGGCTGTGGCAGGCTCAGACGCCCCAGGTATTTCCGGCGGCGCTCTTACGGGAGGCTCTGCGGCGGGCCGAGGCCGAGGGCCGAACCGGGACCGACGAGGCCTCGCTGGTCGAGGCTCTGGGCCGGAGGCCCCGGTTGGTGCAGGGGGATCCCCGCAACCTCAAGGTCACCAGTCCCGAGGACCTGGAAGTGGCCGAGGCATTCCTTGCGGCGGGAGGTCCGGGACGGGGGGGCGGCGCAGGCACAGCTGCCGGGGAGCGGCTCCACGTGGGCCACGGCTACGACGTGCACCGGCTCGTCGCGGGGCGGCCGCTCATCCTGGGGGGGGTGGAGCTCGCTCACGAGAAGGGGCTACTGGGCCACTCGGATGCCGATGTACTCGCCCACGCGGTGGCGGATGCCTGCCTGGGTGCGGCGGGCCTGGGCGACCTCGGCCGGCACTTCCCCGACAGCGACCCCGCCTGGGCTGGAGTCTCGAGTCTCCTGCTCCTCGCACGGGTTTCCCACTGGATTCGGGAGCGGGGGTCCGAGGTGCGCCGGGTCGACGCCACGGTAGTGGCCCAGAGGCCCAGGATTGCCCCGCACGTGGCGGCCATGGAGGCCAACCTTTCGTCCGCCCTGGGGCTTCAGGGCCGAGGGGTCACGGTGAAAGCTACCACCACCGAGGGCCTGGGGTTCGAGGGCCGGGAGGAAGGCATTTCCGCCCACGCCGTGGCGCTGGTCGTGCGGACGGACCCTTAGTGGTCCGCGCTGCAAGTACGCTGGCATTCGAGCGCCGCTGCATCCGCGTCTACCGCGTTGTTCGTCGGGCGAATACTGCCCGGTATTCTCCCTCCTCACGCCTTGCAGCCGCGGCGCATCGGCGCTCTCGGTGCGTCACCGTACTTGCGGAGCGGACCACTTAGCTCCGGATTCCCTTCTGGAGCAATTCCCGTTGGACCTGGGCGAGGTACCGGGCGAGCCGGGCCTCTGCCGCGCCAGTCAGGCGGTCGAAGCGCAGGCGTACCTGGGTGGGAAGAGCAGAGCCGCCTGGCGGGAGGCTCTCGAGGACCCGACCCGGGATGTTGCGCAACCGCTCGCCGGGTCCCGGGGAGAGGTCGAGGAGAAAGCGGGTGTCAGGGGCGGGCTCGGGGGGCGCCGTGAAGACGCGCGCGCCGCCTATCCCCATTTCCCGCACCAGACAGACCCGCCGCAGGGGTGCCGTGGCTTCGGCCAGGGCCTCCACGCTGCAGGCCTCGAGAGATCTCTCTGCCCCCGCGAGTCCCTGCCGATGCAGTTCCTCCTCGGTGAAGAGGGCGATTTCCCCCTTCAGGTTCACCGCCACCCGGAAGTGGGCCCTGCGGTTTTGGCGCTCCAACCCTCCGACCGGCACCTGTAGCTCCAGAACCTCCTGGATCACCCCGTTGATCTCGATCGTCCGGCTCCCTGCAAAGGTGCCCGAGGCCCTGAAGATCCCCTTGGGTGTCGCCACCTGGAACGAGGCTGCACGGCCGTCCTCCAACCCGGGGCCGCCGTGCCGGAACACGGGCGAGAGCAGCAGGGTGAGTCCCCGCACATCGATGCACGCAGCCTCCCCCCAAGGCACGGTTCCCTGGATGAGGACTCCGTTTCGGTGCAGGATGTCACGGGTCCAGTCGATTTCCATGGCGAAGCTCAGGGACCGAGGGTCCGGATCCGTTCGGTGGGAGTTTCCACCTCCGTGATACGCAGGGCGAAATGGTCGGAGCCCACCACGACGAGCTCACCCTTGGCGATGACCCGGTCGTTCACCACGAGCTCGATGGGGGCGTCGGTATCCTTGTCGAGGTTGATGATCGACCCGGGCCGGAGACCCTGGATCTCCTTCAGGGGCATTACCGATTCTCCCAACCGGGCCATCACCTCGACCTCGATGTCGAGGATCAGGTCGATGTTGTGGATATCCCGGCGGGCGGTGGAGGCGCCGGAAGCCGGGCTCTTTCCCGGCACAGCGCCGGCGGTGGTGCGGGGGGAAGCGATGGGGTCGGAGGGCGAGGACATGCCGGCGCGAGCCAGGTGAGCGATCTCCCGGGCCACATCCAAGGGGACCAACAGGCGCAGGGGTGCGTCGAGGGTGTCCTCTATTGCCACGTTCCCCGCGCACAGCAAGGCCCGAGGCCAACCGAGTACCTTCTCCAAGTCGCCCTGATCCACCTCCCGCACTTGCGGAGGGCCCAACGAAACCTCTCGCCCCAGGGCCGAGGAGAGGCTCGGCGCGCCACTCTCCGCCACCTGGGTCATGGCATCCCGAAGAGCGTCGAGTTCCACCCCATCCATAGTCTCTCGGGCCTCCCCCCTTCCCCCAAGGATCAGGTCTGCCAGTTTCGCTGTGTCCCCGTACCGGAGCTGGAAGACCAACTCACCCGAGAGCCCGGAGCGGAACGGGAAGCGCCACAGCACGTGCCTGGTGTTGTCCAGGTCGGTCACGGCCACAACCTGCCCCAGACCGTCCGAGACGGAGGCAGGCCTGGTCAGGAGAGTCGCCAGGGCCGAGTTGGCGGCAGCAAAAAACACCCGGGTCAGGCGCTCCACGACGCCAACCTGGGAAGGGCTGAGGTCTGCCACCTCCGGAGGCAGAGCCGCGGCTGCCGTCGAGAGAAGGCGGTCGATTTCTTCCTGGGACAGGATGTCGGCCATGGGCTGCATTTCCTTCGTTCTGTACTCCGCGGGTTTGGCGGTAGGGTCAGACGCCGCGCGGCGCGCTGGATGAGGGGAGCTCCCCGGACTTCGCCTCTCTTCCCCCCCGGGAGGTCTGTGGTGGGTGCTACTCCTACGACCCCCGTGCGGTCTGGAAGCCGTCTTCCCCACCGCTCATCCCGCCTTCCTGCCCTTCCTGGAGGGTCGACAGGATCCGGACCGCCCGGCGGTTCTTCCGGCTCCCGAACGAGCCGAGATACTTCGGGATGCCGGCGACCTTGACGGTCACCGGGGCGCTCGTCTCCCGGTCCAGGGGAAGGAGATCCCCGACCCTCAGGGTCAGCAGGTCGCGAATTGCCATCCGTTTTTCGATGAGGTCTGCGCTGAGGAGCGCCGGGGCCCGTGCCAGCACCTCGTCGATGCGCCGATGGTCTTCGGAGGTCATGCGCCCGCTGATGGCGGTGTGGTTCTCCTGCTTGAGCTCGACCGCAAACGGCTCGAGGTAGATGGCGGGGATGCAGAAGCTCATCATCCCGGAGCTCTGCCCGATCCTCACTTCGTACACGATTACGACGACGACTTCATTGGGCGCTACGATCTGCACCAGTTGCGGGCTCGTCTCCTGACGCTCGAGAGTGAACCTGGCATCTCCGATGGTCTGCCACGCGTCCTGTAGGTCCCGAAGGGACATCTGGATGAACCCCTCCACGAGCTGCTGCTCGATGAGGGTGATCTCGCGGTTCATGGTGGGGGTTTCCGAGGTGCCCCCCATGAGCTTCTCGATGATGGCAAAGACTAGGGTGGGATTGACCTCGTAGGCCAACGTGCCCCCCTGGGGTGCAAGCCGCACCACGTTGATGCAGGTGGTTTCCGGCAGACTCATCAGGAATTCGGCGTAGGAGAGCTGGTCGACGCTCAGGAGCACGATGTCGGCGACGGTGCGCAGATACGCGGAGAGGTTCAGCGCCAGGTTGCGGGCATAGCGCTCGTGAAGAAAGTGCAGACTTTGAAGGACGTTCTTCGAGACCCGGTTGGGCCGTTTGAAGTCGTAGCGGATGGCGCGTTTCCGGTACCCGGAGTCGACGAGGGCCGCCGGGGCGATCGGCGCCGTCGTCTTGGGCACCGCCTCGGTGAGTGGCACACTCTGCAGGAGGGCGTTGACTTCGTCCTGGCTCAGGAGCTCGGACATGGAAAGACCTTACGGATGAAGGGGGAAGGAGGAACCTCCATCGCATCGGGCAGAATCGGCAAACAGGAGGGCAACCTTGAACGATGGGGACGTCATGACCCCGTTCGTTCGCCGTTGCCCCCTTCAGAGAAGCCCGTCCAGAAAACCGCGGAGCCGGAGGATGGCCGAGGAGTGCAATTGACTCACCCGGGACTCGGTCACACCGAGTATGTGCCCCACCTCCTTCATGGTCAGCTCGTTGAAGTAGTAGAGCGAGACGACCATGCGCTCCTTGTCCGGTAGGCCGTCGATCTGCTGGGCCATCAGGTCCCGGACCTCCTGCTTGTTGAGGAGCTCGTAGGGGCTGTTCTCGGGCTCGTCCGGGATGAACTCCCCCAACTCCTTGGCCTCTTCGTCTCCGTCATCGGACCGCGGGCGGTTGAGGGACAGCATGGAGAGGCCCCGCGCCTTGTACAGGAGGCTATTGAAATCCTCCATGGAGACGCCCATCTCTTCGGCCGCCTCCTCGTGGGAGGCCTGCCGCTTGAGCCGCTGCTCCAGGCGGCGGAAGACCCCCGAGAGCTCCCTCTCCTTCCGGCGCATGGAGCGTGGTGCCCAGTCCTGACGGCGCAGATAGTCGAGCATCGCCCCGCGGATGCGGAACTCGGCGTAGGTCTTGAACTTGACCCCGCGCTCGGTCACGAACTTGTCGATGGCGTCGATCAGGCCGAGGACCCCGGTGTTGATCAGGTCCTCCACCTCGATGGAGGAGGGGAGGCGTGCGGAGAGGCGTTCAGCGATGTACTTGACGAGGGGCGCGTACTCCTCGATGAGCTCGTCCCTCGTGCGCTGGGGGTCGCCGCTGGTAATGGCTGCTTCTCCTGACACGCGGGGGGCGCATTTCCTCTCGGAAAACCGCGCGCATCGTAGCAGCGGCGGGGGGAGGTGTCAATACGGAGACCGGGCCAACATACGGAGACCGGGCCACGGAAACCGGGATCCCGCCCCCCCGCCGGGAGCCGCAGTTCGGCGGGAGACCACAGGGAGGGGAGTCCGCTGGGGGTAGGGTCCGGTGCCGCCCTCGAGCCGGGGCTCCGTGGGGCCCATTCCTGGTCCCGATGGCCGCGGGAGTGGAAGTTGGCTTCACACTTTGGGGAGTTGGCTGGTCACCGGTGGCGACCCGAAGAACCCGGGAGCCGGGGGGGACGAAAGACACAGACAACGGATATCTGTGAATTCCACCGGATCGTCACGCCTCGTTCGGCGGCGGCCTGTTTGTTGCTAGCGAAGCGGCGTAGAGCAACGAACCGACTCTGCCGGGCTGTCGGGCCCGGCACGGACGCGGCAGATGGCGATGAGAGACGGACTCGATTCTCCGGGGCTTCCTCACCGGCTGGTGCGAGAGCGAAGGCTCGCTTGGGCGCTTCTGGTGCTCGTGGCCGGAGCGGCGGCGGGTTGCGGCGGTTCGGGAAGCGCTGGGGGAGTGGACGGGTCATTCCCGACCCGCTACGAGGTAACGGCAGTGAGCCCCTCGGACCGTGCGGCCGCACACTCCGTCAACGACGACGGGCTGGTGGTGGGGAGCTTTTCGGCGGGTGGAGCATTTCGCTGGCAGTCGGGCCGGACCGAGCAGCTTCCCGGAAGGGAAGCGTGGTGCGTGAACAATTCCGGCCAGGTGGCCGGGGAGGCTGATGGCACGGCCCATCGGTGGGACCGCGAGGGCGAGTCCCGGGCCCTTCCCTACAAGAGCATCGCGCGTGGGATCAACGACGCAGGCCAGGTGGTCGGTGAGGTGGTGGTCGACGGCAGGACGACGGCCTTCCTCTGGGAAGGGGACCGCCTTCATCTCCTCGACGGCCTGGGAGGAGACTGGAGCGTCGCCTACGGCATCAACGGTGCCGGGCACGTGGTGGGCTGGGCTGAGACGAAATCCGATGATTCGTTGGAGGCCCGCCGCTTGGTGGCTTTTCGTTGGGAAGCGGGGGTGATGACGGCTCTCGGCACCCTGGGCGGCAGGACGAGCGTGGCGTACGCGATCAACGATTCCGGGCAGGCAGTGGGGTACTCTTCGACGGCGAGCGGCGACGACCGGGCCTTCCTGGTGGACGAGAGCGGAGCCCTGCTGGATCTTGGGACACTGGGGGGATACAGCGTGGCCTTTGATGTGGACAACCTCGGCCGGGTGGTGGGCGAGTCGCTGACGGCCGGGAAGCGGGTCCACGCCGCCCTCTGGGAAGCCGGCCGCATCATCGACCTCAATGACCTGATACCGGCCGGTTCCCACTGGGAGCTCTCCCGGGCTTCCTCCATCAACGACGAAGGCCAGATCGCGGGAGAGGGCTTCTTTCGTGGGGAGCCGCGGGCGTTTCTCCTCACGCCGGTTCCATAGCGATTCCCAGAAAGTTGCGCGGCTCGTCCTGCCGGGTGCCCGCTCTCGTCGTCAACCCTGCAGGCGCACGCGGAGAGGGCTCACCCGCAGATGCCCCTCCGCGTACCGGGCGTGAGCCGCCTCGATGCGGCCAGCCCCCCGCTCCGCGAGCCGGAGTTGGGCCTCCTGGGGCGTGTGGAAGCCCGGGGACAGGGCGGCCAGTTCCGTCCAGGCGGGGTCCAGGCCCGCGGCAGCCACCGCCTCCTCGACCTCCCACTCCCCGGGAATGGCTTTGGCGTCGGCCAGGTAGAGCACGGTTCCCTTCTGCATCTCGTCTCTCCTCTCGAGGGGGCAGCCGCCTGCGGCGCCGGAGGGGAGGGCGGGGCGCCAAAGGGAAAAGCCCGCACATGTGTGCGGGCTTCCCGTATACGAAGCGCCTCGTCGGTCCCACCCTCCCTTGGGCCCGGGGAGGCTGCGGTGGGTCGTCCGGCCCGGCAGGTCTTCTGGCTCGCGAATCGTCCTCGGGGTCGCCTTCCCGGCCTTGCGGCCAGTGGCACCGTGACCCCTCGTCTTCGCTCACAGCGGCGGGTCCGCGGGGGACTCGCACCCCACTTCCCTTTTCAGCCCTTGCGGGCACCGGCGGACGGTTCCTGTTCGATTGTGGGAACCTGTATGCCAGAGGCGGCGGCGGGGTGTCAAGGGGCTACCGACAGGGGCGAGAGCAGCAGCGCCACCGGCGGCGCGCTCCCGACCCCTCGGTGGACGGGCTCTTGGTGGCCCCGCTTCGGATCGGGTCCGGGAAGACCGGAAGTCCCTTTTCCCCTCCAGGAGGCACGCTTGGTATTCATCGACATCCTCCTCCCGATCTTCGTCCTCATTGCTACCGGGGCGCTGTTTTCCAGAACTCTGCGGCCCGCCCTGGAGCCCCTCAGCCAGTTCGCCCTCTTTCTTGCGGCGCCCGCACTCGTCTTCCACGCCCTCCTGCGCAACCCGGTTTCGGCCGCCGAACTGGGACGGCTGACGACCCTGATGGTTTTCTACACGGCTACCTTCTGGGCTCTCGCCGAGGTCGTCGGGAGGTGCCTCCGGCTCGACAGCGGGATGCGCCGTGCTTTTGCCCTGGCCACGGTACCGATGAACGTCGGCAACTACGGCCTGCCCCTGGTGCGCTTCGCCTTCGGCCCCGAGGCGGAACCCTTCTCGGTCCTCGTCTTCGTCATCTTCAACATCCCCCTGACGACATGGGCCATCTGGCTCGCGGCCGGCGGGACCTTCTCGACCCTTCGGGGCCTGGGCGCGACCCTGAAGATCCCGATCTTTCACGCCACCGTGCTCGCCTTGGCACTGGGGGCCGTCGGCTGGAGCGTCCCGACCCCGCTGGCGAAGGGGATCGGGCTCCTGGCCCAGGCGGCCATTCCCGTCCTCCTGGTGATTCTCGGGATGCAGCTCGAACGCACCCGCATCGAAACCTTCGGGTGGAGCCTCCTGGCGGCCGTGGGGCTCCGCTTGGTGCTGAGTCCCGCGCTGTCCTGGGGTCTATGCACGTTCCTGGGCTTCGGCGGCCTCGAGCGCAGCGTGATCGTGCTCCAGACTTCCACCCCGTCCGCGGTGCTCGTCCTCCTCTATGCGCTTCGTTTCGGCTGCCAGCCCCGGTGGGTGGCCTCCTGTATCTTCGTCTCCACTCTGGGCTCTGCCCTCTCCCTCTCGGCCGTCCTGGCCTTCCTTCTCTGAGGACAGCAGAAGGGCTCCCCGGCTCCGGGCACGTGCCAGGCGGCGGATCCGGGTCGTTCAATTTGCTTGTTCAGATTGTGAGGTGGTGGTACAAAGATCGGCTTTTCTCCACTCTCCCAGAGGTAGCCATGACCGGCCTTCCCTTCCGCAACATCGCGATCATCGCCCACGTGGATCACGGCAAGACCACCCTGGTGGATGCCATGCTCTGGCAGAGCGGCACCTTCCGGGACAACCAGAGGGTCCAGGAGCGGGTGATGGACTCCAACGCACTGGAGAGGGAACGGGGCATCACCATCCTCGCGAAGAACACGGCGGTTCGTTACAGCGACGTCAAGATCAACATCGTGGACACCCCGGGCCATGCGGACTTCGGCGGGGAGGTCGAGCGGACGATGCGCATGGTGGACGGAGTGCTTCTCCTCGTCGACGCGGCGGAGGGGCCTCTCCCCCAGACGCGGTTCGTGCTCAAGAAGGCGCTGGAACTGGGGCTCGCGCCGATCCTCGTGATCAACAAGATAGACCGCGGCGACGCCCGCGCCTCAGAGGTGCTCAACGAGGTCTACGACCTCTTCATCGACCTGGACGCCACCGAGGACCAGCTCGGTTTCCCGGTCTTCTACACCGACGCCCGCAAGGGGATTGCCCGGCGCTCCCTGGACGACGGTTCTGAGGACCTGCGACCCCTCTTCGACGAGATCGTGAAGGCCCTGCCGGCGCCCCAGGGCGACCCGGACGCCCCTCTGCAGTTCCTGGTGACCAACCTCGACTACAGCGACTACCTCGGGCGCCTGGCGGTGGGCCGGATCTTCAACGGCCGGCTGAGGGTGGGGGGCGGCCTGGGGCTGGCGACCCGCGACGGGGTTGTGCCCGTGAAGGTCAGCGCGGTGTACACCCACGAGGGGCTCAAACGGGTGGACACGGTGGAGGCAGTGGCCGGGGATATCGTGGCCGTGGCGGGGTTGGAGGAGGTTTCCATCGGGGACACCCTCGTGGACCTGGAGCGGCCGACGCCCATGCGCCGCATCGTGGTCGACGAGCCCACCCTCGCCATGGTCTTCTCGGTCAACAACTCGCCCTTCGGCGGCCGCGAGGGGGACTACGTCACGTCCCGCCAGATCCGTTCCCGGCTCGAGAAGGAGGCCCTTCACAACGTGGGCATCGGCCTCGACCTCTCCCAACCCGACGCCTTCAAGGTCATGGGCCGGGGGGAGCTCCAACTGGCCGTCCTCATCGAGACCATGCGCCGCGAAGGCTACGAGCTCAGCGTCTCGAAGCCCGAGATCCTCACCCGGGAGGTCGGGGGCAAGGTGCATGAGCCCATGGAGCTCGTCGTGGTCGACTGCCCGGATGAGTTCGTGGGGGTAGTCACCCAGAAGCTCGGGACACGGCGAGGGCGCATGCTCAAGATGACAAACCCCGGCCACGGCCGCGTGCGCATGGAGTTTCGAATCCCCTCCCGGGGCCTCATCGGGTTTCGCTCCGAGTTCCTCACCGACACCCGGGGCACCGGGATCCTGAACCACCTCTTCGACGGGTACGAGACCTGGCAGGGCGCGGTTCCTGGGCGCACCACCGGCGCCCTGGTCTCGGACCGCACCGGGAAGACCACCACGTATGCGTTGTTCCACCTCCAACCTCGGGGCATCCTCTTCGTCGGGCCCGGAGTCGAGGCGTACGAGGGAATGATCGTGGGGGAAAACAGCCGGGACAGCGATCTCGACGTGAACGTGACCCGCGAGAAGAAACTCACCAACATGCGGTCCTCGGGCGCTGACGAGGCCCTGCGCCTCATTCCCCCCCGGGAGATCACCCTGGAGCACGCCCTGGAGTGGATCGACGGCGACGAACTGGTGGAGGTCACCCCCACCCAGATCCGGGTCCGCAAACGGGTTCTCGCCGCCAACCAGAGGCCCAGGAAGGACCGGGGGTGAGCGTCGGAGCAGGGGAGCTCCCTGCAACGAAAGAAACAGCGTGAAACGTGGAGGGGAGGACGGCCGGGCGCCTGGGCTCACGACGCCCGGTGCCCGACGCGGGAAACCCCACTTGGTCTGCGCTTTTGTCGGGGAGCGGCGGCCCCCGGCGGGCGTTGGGGTAGGCTGAAACGCCTTGACAGGTGGGGGGGCGTCTCCTAAGATCGCCGCCTTCGGCCCGCACCGGGGAGCGATCTGCCGAGCGTTGGCAAACGGCGGTTTCGGTCCGCCCTCCGACCTACCGTGGCCGCAGTGCCGGAGCACATCCCCATCCAGGAAGTCGAGGAGGAAGATCCGTCATGAGACGAGCCTGGGTTCTCGCCGTGGTTCCCGTCTGTTTGCTCGTCTGGCAGCCCCACGCCCAGGGCTCCCAGGAGTTTCCCGTGCCGCCCCCTCCTCTGAGCGAAAACTACTACCCCTGCATGCAGAACTGCCACACCGACATCCCCCCTGACCCGACGCCCCGGAAGCTGCAGGACGAGCACGCCGACGTGGAACTGCATCACGCCGAGCAGTTTCGGTGGTGCCTCGACTGCCACGACGCCACAGACCGCGACAAGCTCCACCTCCAGAGCGGAGAGAAGCTCGAGTTCGCCGATTCCTACCGGCTCTGCGGCCAGTGCCACGGCGACAAGTACCGGGACTGGAGGGCCGGCATCCACGGCAAGCGCACGGGGTACTGGGACGGCGAGAAGGAGTATCTGCTCTGCGCCCACTGCCACAACCCCCACGATCCCCGGTTCGTGTTGCGGGCCGACCCCAGGAACTGGACAGCCACAGGCGACCGGCAGCCCGAGCCACCGCCCGAGGTGCCCGGCTCGCGGACCCTGCGTTCGCGACGGGGAGGCCCAGCGGGAACACCCCATTGAGAGAGGACCTCCGAAGGGATTGGCGCAAGGGTTGACGCGAGGAGAGATGATCGATGTCTGAGCGAAAGAAGCGGGTGGAGACGGTCGATCCCCGGCAGGCCAGCCGGCGGAAGTTCCTGAGGGGTCTGGCGGCCGGAGCCGCGGCGGCGGGCCTACCCGTCAAGGCGATGGCCCAGGGCAAAGGCGGTTTTTTTACCTACAGCTCCTGGGCGGAGTACTTTCAGAAAAATTACCTGCTGATGACCTCCGAAGAAAAGGAGGAGGTCCTGCGCCGCATGGAGGAGAAATACAGCGCCCAGTACGGGAGGCCGGTCACGGTCAAGGGTACCCCGGCGCGGGACAACGTGCTCTTCGGGTACGCCCTGAATCTGAACGTCTGTGTGGGGTGCCGCCGGTGCGTGTACGCCTGCGTCCGAGAAAACAACCTCCCCCGCGAAGAAGGGGAGCAGATCCACTACATCAAGGTGCTCCGGTTCGAGGACGGCGTGATGGACTTCGAGAGGTCCGAGCGGTACTACGACCCGGAGGCCGTGCCCGAGGACGGGTACTACTACATGCCGGTCCAGTGCCAGCACTGCCGGAAGGCGCCGTGCGTCAAGGCCTGCCCGGTGAAGGCCACCTGGACCGATGCCGACGGCATCGTGGTCGTGGACTACAACTGGTGCATCGGCTGCCGGTACTGCATGGCGGCCTGCCCCTACGAGGGGCGTTTCTTCAATTGGATGGATCCCGTGATTTCCACCGAGGACCTCAACCCCGACACCCACTACCTCGGCAACCGGCCTCGGATGCGCGGTGTGGTGGAGAAGTGCACCTTCTGCATCCAGCGCAGCCGGGAGGGCCGGTACCCGGCGTGCGTCGAAGCCTGCCCCGTGGGGGCGCGCAAGTTCGGCAATCTCCTCGACCCGAAGTCCGAAATCCGCTACATCCTGGAGAACAAGCGGGTCTTCCGGCTTAAGGAAGACCTGCTCACGGAACCCAAGTTCTTCTACTTCTTCGGTTAGAGGTGAGTGCGATGAACACTCTGATGGAGTTTCTCGTCGGGACCTTCGTGCTGGTATTCCGAGGAGGCAAGAGGTACTACCTCTGGATGGCGACCCTGGCCCTGGTCGCCCTGGTCGGGCTGGGCGCCTGGGTGTACCAACTTGACCAGGGGCTCATCGTCACGGGTATGCGGGATCCCGTGAGTTGGGGCCTGTACATCGCGAACTTCACGTTCTTGGTGGGGGTGGCTGCCGCGGCGGTGCTCCTGGTGATACCGGCGTACATCTACAAGTGGGGCCCGATCAAGGAGATCGTCCTCCTCGGTGAGCTCCTGGCGGTGGCCGCCATCAGCATGTGTCTGATGTTCGTGACGTTCGACCTGGGCCACCCGGAGCGCTTCTGGCACCTCATCCCGGGTTGGGGGATCCTGAACTTCCCGATCTCGATGCTCGCGTGGGACGTCGTGGTCCTGAACCTCTATCTCGCCATCAACCTGATCGTACCCGTGTACATCCTCTACAACGCCTATCAGGACCGGGAGCCCAACTACAAGATTTTGTGGCCGCTGATCCTCCTCTCGATCCCGGCAGCGGTTTCGATCCACACGGTGACGGCCTTCCTGTATAACGGCTTTCCCAGCCGCCCCTTCTGGAACGCATCGATCCTGGCGCCCCGCTTCCTGGCCTCGGCCTTCTGCTCGGGTCCGAGCTTCATCATCCTGGCCTTCCAGATCATTCGGAGGAACACGGCGATCCGGATCCAGGACCGGGCCATCTTCAAGCTGGGTGAGATCGTAGCATACGCCATGGGCATCAACCTCTTCCTTCTGGTCGCCGAGCTCTTCAAGGAGTACTACGGGGGAACGGTGCACCTCGCCCCGATGCAGTACCTCTTCCAGGGCCTCCACGGCCACAACGAACTGGTGCCGATCATCTGGACTGCCGTGGTGTTCAACGTGACGGCCTTCTTCCTGTTCCTGATCCCGAAGACGAGAGAGAACCTCGTCACGCTGAACATCGCCTGCGTGCTCACCTTCATCGGCGTCTGGATCGAGAAGGGCCCGGGCCTCATCCTCCCCGGGTTCGTGCCGTCGCCCCTCGGGGAGATCTGGTCCTACTGGCCCACGACACCCGAGGTCTTGATCACCCTGGGGATCTGGGCGGTCGGCCTGATGATCTACACCCTGCTTCTCAAAGTGGCGATTCCGATCGAAGTGGGGGAGTTTCGCCAGATCAAGGACCGCTTGCGGGGGATCGTCAGCGAGCGGGGCTGAGGGTCCGCGAATCCGTCTGCCTCGACGCCATTCGCTGGTCGCTGAGTCCGCGAGGGCCACGACCCCCGCTACCCATTGCGGCAAAGCCTGGTCGGCCGATGCGCCGAGGTGCCCGAAGGCGCACCGAAGGGGTGGGGCCCCGCGTGCTGCCACCTCACTCCGTGGCCTTGGATGCGCAACCTCCCAGACCCCGCGGGACGGCGCCTCGGCCCCGCCTCCGACCCCGGTGGCCGGTCTCGGGGACCGTTTCACCTTGAAACCCCTTGGGCGGCTTGACTATCATCGCCCCCTTCGAGCTCCCGCCCGTGTCCGGGAACGCCTGCGGAAGGGTCCCTCGCCGCTCCCTCCGCAGAAGGGGAAGCGGGGACCCGTCGCACCCCGGACCGGGCCGCACCGCGGCGCCGGGTCGCCGACAGGCCAGGAATGATCGCACTTCTCGAGCTGTTCGGCCGGGTAGTGATCGCGCGGATTGAGGAGGTCGGCCGCGTCTTCCTGTTCCTGTTGGAGACCGCCGTCGCCTGTTTCACCCCCCCCTTGCGGTGGCGGCTCCTCTTCCGCCAGATGGAGTTCGTCGGGGTTCACTCCCTCTCCGTGGTGATCCTCACCGGCACCTTCACAGGCATGGTCCTCGCGCTGCAGAGTTACTATGGGTTTCGGAAGTTCGGGGCCGAGGGGCTCGTGGGAACCACGGTTGCTCTGTCCATGGCGCGGGAGCTCGGGCCGGTCCTCACCGGGCTCATGGTGACCGCGCGGGCGGGCTCGGCCATCGCGGCGGAGCTCGGCAGCATGCGCGTGACCGAGCAGATCGATGGGCTCTTCGTCATGGCCGTGGACCCCGTGCGCTACCTGGTCGTCCCGCGGATCCTCGCCGGTGTCTTGATGCTCCCGGTGCTCACGATCATCAGCGACTTTGTCGGCGTCCTGGGGGGATACTTCGTCGGGGTGAATCTTCTGGGGATCAACTCCGGCATCTACATCTCCAACACGGTGAAGTACGTGGAGCTCGCGGACATCTATAACGGCCTGGTAAAGGCGGCGTTCTTCGGCCTGATCCTCACGGCCATCGGGTGCTACAAGGGGTACAATGCCCGGGGCGGGGCTCAGGGGGTGGGCCAGGCCACCACGGAGGCTGTGGTCCTGTCTTCCGTGCTGATCCTGGTCAACGACTATTTCCTCACGGCGATCATGTTCTGATGGAACCGGCGATCGTCGAGTTCGTGGACGTGCACAAGTCCTTCCGGAACCAGAAGGTGTTGGACGGCCTCAACCTGAGGATCGTCCGGGGCCGGACCACCGTGATCATCGGCCGGAGCGGGGGCGGCAAGAGCGTCGCCATCAAGCACATGGTCGGCCTCATCCGGCCCGATCGGGGGAAGCTCCTGGTGGACGGGGCCGACATCCTGACCCTCGGCAAGCGCGAGATGAACGAGGTGCGCAAGCGGTTCGGGATGCTCTTCCAGGAGGGGGCGCTGTTCGACTCCATGACCGTGGGCGACAACGTGGCGTTCCCGCTGGTGGAGCACACCAAGCTGGGGCCCGAGGAGATCCGGGCCCGGGTGGGGGAGATGCTGCGGGTGGTGGGGCTGCCCGGCATCGAGGAGAAGTTGCCCTCCGAGCTCTCCGGGGGCATGCGCAAGCGCGTGGGGCTCGCCCGAGCGCTGATACGGGAGCCCGAGATCGTGCTCTTCGACGAGCCCACCTCGGGGCTGGACCCCATCATGGCCGACGCCATCGACCGCCTCATCCTGGAAACCCAGCGGGAGTCGGGGCGAACCTACGTGGTGATCAGTCACGACATCCGGGCCACCTTCCAGGTCGCCGACTACATCGCGATGCTCTACGAGGGCCGGATCATCGCTTACGGGACCCCCGAAGAGATTCGGGCGAATCCGAACCCCTATCTCGTGCAGTTTCTCGAGGGTAGCGCCGAGGGTCCGATCCGGATCCAGTGAGGACCGATGTGAAGCGGATGTCACCCGAAGCGAAGGTTGGGCTGCTAGTCCTCTCGGGCCTGCTCCTCCTCGTCTACATGTCGTTCAAGGTCGGCAAGATCGGCTTCGGCCCCGGCGGAGGCTATTCGGTATCCCTCGATCTGGACAACGCGGTGGGCCTCGCCAAGGACGGGGAGGTCCTGGTGGCCGGAATTCCGGTGGGCAGGGTGGAGGACATCCGCCTGAAGAACGGCCGGGCCTTCCTGGTGCTCCGCCTGCGGGGCGACGTGGAGCTCCCCGCCGACAGCACCGGCAACGTGCGGACCCAGGGGGTGCTGGGGGAGAAGTACGTGGAGATCCAGCCCGGGGCGAGCGGTCAGGTACTCGAGGAGGGTTCCGTCCTTTCCGCCGGCAGCCCGCCGGGGGACCTGGACCGCCTCGTCACAAACCTCAACGACGTGGCCAGCGATATCAAGCGCGTCACCGAGCGCCTGGCGAACGTGCTCGGCACCCAGGAGGGAGAGGACAACCTCCGGGACCTCCTGGCCGGTCTCCGGGACACCGCCGTTTCCCTGCGGGAGGTCGTTGCCGAGAACCGGGAGGCGCTGCGGGCGTCCCTGGACAACGTGGCGGGATTGGCGGGCGACCTGCGGGAGCTCATGGCGCGAAACAAGGCCAGCATCGACGAGAGCCTCGAGCGCACCCGGGACTTCACCCGCGCCCTGGCGGAGCACACCCCGGGAATCGCCCGCAACCTGGAAAGCCTCACGGCGGACCTGGGCGCGGTGGTGGCCGAGAGCCGGGAGGATTTTCAGGCAGGGGTGGCGAACCTGCGCAAGGCCTCCGCCCAGCTGGCTGAGACCCTGGCCGCGGTCAACAGCACCGAGGGCACCCTCGGGAGGCTCATCCACGACGATTCCCTGCACCAGGACCTCGAGACCGCCCTGGGGGACCTGCGGGGTGTGCTGGGGCGCCTGGAGCGGGGAGAGGGTACGCTGGGCAAGCTCCTCACCGACGAGACGGCCTACGCCGAGCTCACCGAAGGCTTGGGCAGCCTGCGCAGCATCGCCGAGAAGATCGACCGCGGTGAAGGGACGCTGGGGAAGCTCGTGAACGAAGAAAGTGTCCACAGCAACCTGAACCAGACCCTCGAGGGGATCAGCGATTTCGTGGCCGGGGCCAATCGGTTCGAGTTCGAGCTCGGGTACACCGGGGAATACCTGGGCAAGCTGGGGGAGGGGAAGCACACCTTCGGGTTGGAGATACGGCCGCGCCCGGACCGCTTCTACTACGTGGGCCTCGTGGACGACCCCCGGGGCGACCGGGAGACGGAGGTCACCGAGCGGGTGATCTCTGACGAGGGAGGCACCCGAACGATCCGGGAGGAGGAGACGGTCACTCGAGACCGTCTCAAGTTCTCCGCTCAGGTGGGCAAGCGCTTCTCGTTCCTCACCGTGCGGGGCGGGATCCTGGAGTCATCGGGAGGCGTGGGGGCCGACCTGGATCTGCTGTCGGACCGGCTTCGACTCACCTTCGAGGCCTTCGACTTCTCACGGGACGAAGGCCCCCCGCATTTCAAGCTGGGCGCCCGCTGGACCTTCCTGAAGAACCTCTTCGTCACGGCGGGGCTGGACGACTTTCTCGACGACAAGGGTCGCGCGGACTATTTCGTGGGAGGCGGCATCCGGTTCTTGGACGACGACATCAAGTACCTGCTCTCCCCCGCGGCGAGCGCGGCGCGGTAGCGGCGGGGGCCGAATCGGCACTCGACTTCGGAGGACTGGTGGAGGACTGGTGATGGCGAGGATGCGCAGAGCGATCGTGAGCGTCTCGGAAAAGGGGGGCGTGGTGGAGTTCGCCGCGGGGCTCGTGAAGAGGGGGGTGGAGATCCTCTCCACGGGAGGGACCGCCCGACTGCTCCGGGAGGCAGGAGTGCCCGCGGTGGAGGTGAGCTCCTACACGGGCTTTCCGGAGATGCTCGACGGCCGGGTCAAGACCCTGCACCCGAAGATCCACGGGGGCATCCTGGGGTTGAGGGACAAACCCGAGCACGCGGCCCAGATGCAGGCGTACGGCATCGAGCCCATCGACCTGGTGGCCGTGAACCTCTACCCCTTCGAGCAGACCGTCTCCCAGAAGGACTGCACCCTGGAGGAGGCAGTGGAGCAGATCGACATCGGAGGCCCGTGCATGATCCGGGCGTCGGCCAAGAACCACCGACACGTCACGGTGGTGGTGGATCCGGCCGACTACCCCAGGGTTTTGGAAGAGCTCGACCGCCTCGGCGGGGAGACCAGCCCCGAGCTGCGGTACGAACTCGCGGCGAAAGCCTTTGGGCGCACGGCGCGGTACGACGCGGCGATCAGCGGGTGGCTCGAGGGGATGAGGGCATGAAGGTTCTGGTGGTGGGCGGCGGAGGTCGCGAGCACGCCCTGGTGTGGAAGCTCGGTCAGAGCCCTCGGGTTTCCCGGGTGTACGCGGCCCCGGGCAACGCGGGCACCGAGATGCTCGCACAGAACGTGGCGATCGAGGCGGAGAACGTGGAAGGCCTGGTGGCCTTCGCCGAGGCCGAGGGGATCGGTCTCACCGTGGTGGGACCCGAGGCGCCGCTGGTCCTGGGGATCGTGGACCGGTTCCGGGAGAGAGGGCTGCGGGTGTTCGGACCGAGCGGCGCGGCTGCCCGGCTGGAGGGCTCCAAGGCCTTTGCCAAGGCGAAGATGGTCCGGTACGGCGTACCCACGGGGGAGTACCGGGAGCTCACGGACCCCGACGAGGCGAGGGCCTACATCCGGGACAGGGGCGCGCCCCTGGTGGTGAAGGCCGACGGTCTCGCCGCGGGAAAGGGCGTGATCGTGGCGCACACCGTGGAGGAGGCCCTCCGGGGCGTGGACGCGATGATGGTGGGGGGCGTGTTCGGGGACGCGGGACGCACCCTGGTCGTCGAGGAGTTCCTGGAGGGGGAGGAAGCGAGCTTTCTGGCCTTCTGTGACGGCAAGACCGTGCTTCCCATGGCGTCGAGCCAGGACCACAAGCCGGTCTTCGACGACGACCGGGGGCCCAACACCGGGGGGATGGGGGCCTACAGCCCCGCGCCGGTCCTGAGCCCCGAGCTCTTCGAGGAGGCCGTCGAGACCGTGATCCGGCCCATGGTGGAGGGAATGGCTGCCGAGGGACACCCCTACACGGGGGTCCTCTATGCCGGCCTCATGATCCGCGACGGCCGCCTCAAGGT
>CAZYJP010000013.1:0-19230 GCA_964647795.1 uncultured Thermodesulfobacteriota bacterium | reverse complement strand
GTCGACCCACACCGCGAAACCCACGGACGCCATGGCGCCCGCCGCCGCACCGGCGAGGTAGACACGCCGGGCGTCCACCCGGTCGGTCAGGCTCGCCAGCACGGGCACGGCCGCCGTGTACCCCGCGAAGTACACCCCATTGATCCATCCAGCCTGGGTGTGGGTGAGCCCCCACTCCGCCTGGAAGATCGGCAACAGGGCGGGGAACGCGAAGACCCCGATCATGCTTACGAGCTCGCCCAGGCACAGGGAGCCGATGAGGGCGCCGGGAGAGCGGTCGGGAGTGGGTCTCGGTGGGTTCACGGGCAAGAGGGGCCTCCTCACACGGGGGCAGGGCCGAGAGTATAGCTCCTGCTCGGCTCATCCCGGAAACGCCGCGCGTGGGGACGTCTGCAAGCTCCCGGTCAAAGGGACCCCCCGGTCAAAGGGTGGCAACGCAGGCACGGCGGAGGTACCATCTGGCAGGATGCTGAAAAAGCCCCTCCGTGGCTTTTTTAGTTGCGGGTCTCGGGGACGGCCCCTTCGAAGCCGAACGAATCACTGCGCGTTTCAAGCTCCGTGATTCGGCGCCCCATCCATTGGGCGGGCCGCAGGCCGTTTTTCAACGGCCTGCGAGGACCGTTGCGGGAGGGGGTGTCTCGGTACCGATGGATCTTGGCACGAGCGTGACGCGCAGCGGAAAGGGAGGAAGAAGCCGATGAAAGCTGTCGAGATCAAGAAGGACATCTTCTGGGTGGGAGCCATCGACTGGGCCGTCCGGGACTTCCACGGGTACGTGACCCCCCGGGGAACCACGTACAACAACTACCTGCTGCTGGACGACGAGATCACGCTGGTGGACACCGTGAAGTTCGACTTTTCGGAGATGACCGTGAAGAACATCCGCGGTCTGGTCGACCCCGCGAAGATCCGGCACGTGGTCGTGAATCACATCGAGAACGACCACGTCACGAGTCTGGACAAGATCCTCGAACTGGCACCCGACGCCACGGTCTATCTCACCCAGAAGGGGAAACGAGGCCTCGACCGGTTCTACGACACGTCCCGCTGGAAGATGAAGCTGGTGAAGACGGGGGACACCCTGAAGACCGGGCGCCTCACCCTGACCTTCCTCGAGACCCCCATGCTCCACTGGCCGGACTCCATGATGACGTACGTGCCCGAGGAAAAGCTCCTCTTCAGCCAGGACGCCTTCGGCCAGCACCTCGCGTCGGCCGGACGCTTCGACGACGAGTTCGTCGCCAGCGACTCCCTGGCCGAGTTGGAGGACTCCGTCGTCGAGTACTATGCCAACATCCTCATGCCCTTCGGAGCCCTGATCCAGAAGAAGCTCGACGAGGTGGGCCGCCTGGGTCTCGACATCGACATGATCGCCCCGGACCACGGCGTCATCTGGCGCGCCGAACCGTCGAGGGTGCTCGAGATGTACCGCCACCTGGCAGGCGGCGGGGCGGACTGCAGCGTCGCGATCATCTACGACACCATGTGGCACAGCACCGAGCAGATGACCGTGCCCATTGCCTCCGGGGTCCGAGACGAAGGCCTCGACGTCAAGGTGATGAAGCTGCGCTCCACCCCGATGAGCGTGGCGATCAAGGAATTCTGGAAATCTCGCGGAACGCTGGTGGGGTCCCCCACCCTGAACAACATCCTCTACCCGACCATAGCCGAGCTCCTCACCCACCTGCGGGGACTCCGCCCCAAGAACCGCATTGCCGGGGCCTTCGGCAGCTACGGCTGGTCGGGGGGAGCCGTGCGGGAGGCAAACGAGGAGTTCCAGCGGATGGGGCTGGAGATCTTCGAGCCCGGCCTCCAGCTCCTGTACAAGCCGTCTCTGGAGGACGAAGAGTCCTGCTACGAGTTCGGGCGCACCTTCGCCCGCCGGGTGCGCGAGTACCACAGGCAGTTCGGGGGATAGGAGGACTGCGCTACGCGACCTGGTGGCCGTGGCGGCGGTCGTGCGGGACACCTAGGGACGTCTTCGCGTAGTGGGCGGTGACGAGCGTCACCACCTCCTGGGGCTCGTCGCAGACATGAAAGAGCTCGAGGTCCTCCGGGTCGATGCACCCCTCGGCGAGCATCCTCGCCCGGAGCCACTCGATGAGCCCAGACCAGTAGTCGCTCCCGAACAGGATGACCGGAAAGCGCCGGATCTTTCCGGTCTGCACCAGAGTCAGGGCCTCGAAGAGCTCGTCCAGGGTACCGAAGCCGCCCGGGCAGATGACGTAGGCGAGGCAGTACTTGACGAACATCATCTTACGAACGAAGAAGTAGCGGAACGACAGGCTGATGTCCTGGTGGGGGTTTGGGCTCTGCTCCCGGGGGAGATCGATGTTGAGCCCCACCGATGTGCCCTTGCCGCCGTGGCATCCCTTGTTGGCCGCCTCCATGAGGCCCGGTCCGCCGCCGGTGATGATTGCGAACCCGGCCTCGGAGAGACGGCGGCAGAACTCCTCGGTGGCCTGATAATAGGGGGAAGCCGGGGGCAACCGCGCGCTGCCGAACACGGTGACGGCTGGGCCGAGCTCGCTCAGACTCTCGATACCGTCGATGAGCTCTGCCTGGATGCGGAATATCCGCCAGGTTTCCGAGGTCTTCAAGTCCTCCATGGGGCGTCCTCCTGTCTCAGGGGAACTTCGGGGAACGATCGGCCCCGCAATGAGTCCCTCTCCGGCTCAGGCGCGAAAGGTTGCCACCAGGGGCGCGTGGTCCGAACCCGGGTCGGGGGAAAGGTCCGGCTTCGGCCCCTCCTCGGCATCCCGGAGAAACTCGTTGAACACACGGGCCCCGTCGAAGTGGGGGAGCAGGGACCGGGAGATCAGGATGTGGTCCAGCATCTCGGGGCGCCCGCGGTAGCGCTGCGTGAAGCGAAGCCCGGGAGGGACCGAGAGCTCACAGGGCAGGAGCTCGAACGCCGAAAGACCCGGGCTCCGGCAGGCCCGGGCGTCGCCCATGACGATACGAAGGCACTCGGAATCCAGCACGTCGTTGAAGTCGCCCAGAACCGCCACACGGGCACCTGGGACCTCGCTCAGGAGGCGATCGACCGCCCGGCGGACCTCCACGCCTTGGCCGAGGCGCTTCACTTCACTGAGCAGACGCCCTTCGCCGGCATCGCCGAGACTGAACCAGGGATCCCCGTCCCGTTGGCGGGCAGGGGTGACCGAGGGGATCTTGGACTTCCAGTGTACGACGAGGAGCGTCATCGGAAGCCCCGGGGCGTCCCAGTCCACCCGGAGGGCAGGCCGGCTGAAAGTACCCCGCACGGAGACGGCCAGGCCCGTCTTCTCGTCCACCGCGGAGAGGTCCGTACCCTGGGCAACGGGAGTCGGACACCGGAGAGGGTAGCGAGAGAACACCCCGGTGAGCAGGGGGCTTTCCCCCCCTGGGCTGACCACCCGGTGGGCGTAGCCGAGCCCTGCCACCAGGGGCTCCAGGAGGGAGGGATCGAGAAGCTCCTGGAATGCCACTGCGTCCGCGTCCAAGCGGAGGATGGCGTCCCGAAGGGCGGCCCGGTGCCGTCCGAGCCAGGCCCGAACGTGCGGCGTGTCCTCGTCGGGGCGCACGCCCAGGTTCTCCAGGTTGAAGGTCGCCAGGCGCAGTCTCATCGGATGACTCCACCCCACGCCGCCACCGCCTCACCCCCCCTGAACGAGAACATGGACACTGCGGGTACGGGGGCCGTCGAATTCTGCCAGATAGATCCCCTGCCAGGTGCCCAGGGCCAAGCGCCCCCCCGAGACCGGCACCTGCACGCTCGATCCCACGAGGCTGGCCTTTATGTGCGCGTCGGAATTGCCCTCCCGGTGATGGTAGGGCCAACTGTGGGGAACCAGCTCCCCGAAAAACGCCACAAGATCCTGCCGCACGTCGGGATCAGCGTTCTCGTTGACCGTGACCCCAGCGGTGGTGTGGGGGACGAAGACGGTGCAGAGCCCATGGGAGGTGGAAGCGTCCGCGACGGCTCGTGCGGTGTGCTCCGTGATTTCCACGAGGCACTCCCGAGCCGGGGTTCGGATCTGGAACGTGATCACGGTCTCCTCCTCGGCTTCCAACGGGGCACAGCGGGCAACGGCAACCGCAGCGCACCATGCGTGGCGTTAACAGCGCGGATTCTAGGGCTTTTTCTTGACTTCGAGAAGCCCCTCGGGTAATAAGAAGCCCCGCCGAGCAGACCGAGACTGACCCGTCACGTTCCGGCGCCCGCCGGCCTGGGAGGAGAACCGATGTACACGATCACGAACATCGCGGCCCGAGAGATCCTGGACTCCCGAGGGAATCCGACCGTCGAGGCCGAGGTCCATCTCTCGAGCGGCATCACGGGGCGGGCGTCGGTTCCTTCCGGGGCGTCCACGGGAGAGCACGAAGCGGTCGAACTCCGGGACGGCGACGACGGGCGCTACGCGGGGAAGGGGGTCCTCAAGGCGGTCGAGAACGTCAATTCCGTGATCGCGCCGGAGCTCGTGGGGTTCGACGGCCGGGAACAGATGCAGATCGACCGGGGGCTGTGCGAGCTCGACGGAACGCCGAACAAGGAGAAACTCGGCGCAAACGCCATCCTCAGCGTGAGCCTCGCCTGTGCCAAGGCGGCGGCGGCGGCGTGCGAGATGCCGCTCTTCCGGTATCTGGGGGGCACCCCCGCATCCCTCCTGCCCGTGCCCCAGATGAACATTCTCAACGGCGGCGTTCATGCGGACAACAATGTCGATATCCAGGAGTTCATGGTAGCGCCTGTCGGTGCGGCGACATTTCGCGAGGGGCTGCGGGCCGGCACCGAGGTGTACCACGCCCTGAAGAAGATCCTCAAGGAGAAGGGGTACAGGACCTCCATAGGCGACGAAGGAGGATTCGCCCCCGACTTGGGCTCCAACGAGGAAGCGCTCGAGCTGATCCTGGCCGCCATCGAGAGAGCCGGATACGTACCGGGCGAGGACGTGCTCATCGCCCTCGACGCAGCCGCGAGCTCCTTCTACCGGGGAGACCACTACTACCTTTCAGCGGAGGCGGAACCACACAAGACCTCGCTGGAGATGGTCGGATATTGGAAAGGGCTGGTGGAACGTTTTCCCATCTACTCCATCGAGGACGGCCTCGACGAGAACGACTGGGACGGCTGGAAGCTCATGACCGATGGGCTGAAGGAGCGGATTCAGATCGTGGGGGACGACCTCTTCGTCACGAGCACGGAGCGGCTCCGGGCTGGGATCGCCATGGGGGTCGGGAACTCGATCCTGATCAAGGTCAACCAGATCGGGACCCTCACCGAGACCCTCCAAGCCATCGAGATGGCCCACAAGGCCGGATACACCGCCGTAATCTCCCACCGCTCAGGGGAGACCGAGGACACGGTGATCGCCGACATCGCTGTAGCCTCGAACGCCGGCCAGATCAAGGCCGGCGCCCCGTGCCGAACGGACCGCGTAGCCAAGTACAACCAACTGCTTCGCATCGAGGACACCCTGGGGGCCGGCGCTCGGTACGACGGCCCCAACCTCTTGGCCCGCCGGGACCGCTAACCGCGCGCGGATGGAGGGCCCGGCGGCCCCCTGCGCAGGACAACCGATCGAGGAGAGCAAGACCATGGCCGTGGAGCAGACACTGGCGATCATCAAACCCGACGCAACGGTTCGCAACGTGGCGGGCCGGATCATCGCCCGGATCGAGGAGGAGGGGTTCACGATTCGGGCGATGAAGAAGCTGCGCCTGAGCAAGGCCGATGCCGAGTGTTTCTATGCCGTCCATCGGGGCAAGCCGTTTTTCGAGAGCCTCACGGCATTCATGTCCAGTGGCCCGGTGGTGGCCCTTTGTCTGGAGAGGGAGGATGCCATCGGCAAGTGGCGCGGGGTGATGGGGGCCACCAACCCCGCCAGCGCGGCCGAGGGCACCATCCGCAAACTCTATGCCGTCGACATCGAGAAGAACTCGGTCCACGGGTCCGACGCGGCAGAGACCGCCGCAGCCGAGATCCCCTTCTTCTTCAGCGGCCTCGAGCTCGTGTAAGGGGGCTCCGACGGCGGCTTCCCGAGCCGGACTGCGGTCCGGGGTCGGGAGCTCGATCGGCCCGGCCAGCCCGGGCCGATCGTGGTTTTCGGGGTGTGCGATCCGTCCCGACGGGTGGAGGGGGCGTCGGCGGAACGGTCACCGTGCAGGAGACGAGGGTGGCACGAAAGAAGAAGGAAGAGGGGGGCGTGCGCATCACCTCCGGCCAGCTGAGGGGGCGTCCCGTGAGCACACCGGCGGGGGAGGGGACCCGACCCCTGCTGACCCGGCTGCGAAAGGCCTTGGCCGACATCCTGCGACCCCGCCTTCCCGGGGCGCGGGTGCTGGACCTCTTCGGCGGTTCGGGAGCCATCGCGTTCGAGCTTCTTTCCAACGGGGCAGGGTCGGCCGTGATCTGTGAGCTCGACCCTACAGCCGCTGCACTCGTGGTTCGCAACGTCCGGTCCCTGGGCCTGGAGGGTCGTGTCCGCGTCGTCTCCGGCGACGCGCTGACCTGGATCGGGGAGCTCCGGAGCTCGGCCGAGGTTTTCGACATCGTCATCGTGGCGCCCCCGTATGGCCTCGGGCTCCAGGATCGGGCCTTGGGGTTGCTCGGGACCCAGCCGGTCGTGGCCGCCGGCGGCGTGGTCCTGGTGCAGCGGGAGGCAGGGGAGTCCCCCGGGGAGCCTCCGGAGGAGTTGGAGCTCCTGCGCTCACGCAAATACGGACGGACCGTGTTCGATTTCTACGGACCGCACCACGGCCTCTGAGACGTTGTGCTTCCGGTGCGAAGGGGTGTCACGTGACGCAACAGACCCAGAGGCCGGCGTGGGCATGGTGGGGCAGGGGCCCGGGGATGGAGCTCCCCCTGCGCCACGCCGTGCGGATCCTGCGGGCAGCGGCCCCCCTGGAGGAGCTCGTCTTCTCCGGAGGACAGCCCCTCGACCGGGCTCTTCGGCACTACCAGTCGGAGAATCGAAAGATGGGGCGGACCGACCGCCTCCTCCTGGGGACGGCGCTGTACGCCCTGGCCCGGAGTCGGGAACTGTTCCGCGCCAACCTCCCGGAAGCGCTGCCCGGAGACGGGGAGCACCTGATCCTCGCGTTTCTCGACGAAACCGGGGGCGACCCGGGAAAGGTTCCGCACCTGCCCGGAGGACCTCTGCGCTGGGTGCGGCTCCTCGAGGCCGTGGAGTCCGTGAGGACGCGCTGGACCGCCATCCTGGCGAGACGATGGAAGGACCCGCCGGGCGAAGCACTTCCACTCGCGCGGGAGGCGCTCGAGGGACTCCTCGGCATCCCCTTCTGGTGGTTGGAGGCGGGGCCCTGGGATTCGGTGGGAGAGGCCCTGGCGGAGCTCGGCAAGCTCAAACGGCCCCAGAGTCTCATCCTCAGATCGCAACCCGCCTCGGAGGAAGCCAGAAGCCAGGTCCTGGCCCAGTTGCGGTCGCTGTCGATCCCCTGCCGCCCGACCCGGCGGAGTCCCTGGGGGATCGTCGTGGACGGCCGCCACAACGTCCTGGGCTCCGCCCTGTATCGCCAGGGCCGGATCGAGGTCCAAGACGAGGGAAGCCAGTTGGTGGTCTGCCTGTGCGACCCGAAACCAGGGGAGAGGGTGCTCGACTACTGCGCGGGGGGCGGGGGGAAGGCCCTCGCTCTGGGAGCGGCCATGCAGGGGCGGGGCTCGGTGGTTGCCCACGATGCGGATGGCCGCCGCCTGGAAGATCTGCGCCGCCGTTCCCGCCGTTCCGGGCTCGGAAACATCCGGATCGTGCGAGATGCCGCCGAAGTGCAAAGAGCCGGGCCCTACGACGTAGTCCTTGTGGACGCCCCCTGCTCCTCGTCGGGCACTCTGAGGCGCAACCCGGACGTGGCTTGGCGCTGGAAAGAGGACGACGTGCGGCGCCTGGTCGGGCTCCAGGCGAAGATCTTGGACGCCGCCGCCCCTCTGGTCCGGCCCGGGGGCATCCTGGTGTACGCCACGTGCAGCCTTCTGGAACCGGAAAACGGGGACCAGGTCGGCGGCTTCCTGCAACGGCATCCGCGGTTCGGGCTCGCCCCGCCAGGAGAGCGAGCCGGCCACGGGCCGCTGGTGGACATCCCCGGGGCGGTACAGGGGTATTTTCGCCTCCCAGCCGACCTGCCCCGATATGCCGGAGACGCCTTCTTCCTCGCGCGGTTCCGCCGGGAGGCGTGACACCCCTTCGTCCCCTGGGCCGACCGCCCTGGAGGGCGCCAAGCTCCCGAGACGGCGCGAAGAGGAGTGCTCCTGCCCCGGTTCCGATCCCGTCAGGTCTCGGACCGCGCCCTCTTGGCGCGTCAGCGTACCAGAGGAGGAAGCACCGGCAGGACGTGCCACCTCGTGCTAGACTGTGCAACCAGGAGCCCAGGACGTTGGGAATCCAGGGGCGTCGGGGAAGGGCACGACGGGCTCCCGGGCCGACCCCAGGAGCAGCCTAGCGAGGGGACCCATGCCCGAACCCCACCTCCACTACGAGGGACACTGCCACGACGCCTCCGACCACCCCGTCGGAACCGGCCCCCGGCGCAACCTCCTGCTGGCCCTGGCCCTCACCTCGTCCTTCATGGTCGCCGAGGTCATCGGCGGCGTGCTCACCAACTCCCTGGCACTTCTCTCCGACGCGGGCCACATGCTCACGGACGCAGGGGCGCTGGCGCTTAGCCTGTTGGCCCTCAAGGTCGGGCAGGCACCCCCCTCCGTCACGAAGACGTTCGGGTACCGGCGCGTCGAGGTCCTCGCCGCGCTGCTCAACGGCCTCGCCCTCTGGACCGTCGTCGGCGTGGTGCTCCGCGAGGCGTACGAGCGTCTGAGGAATCCCCAGGAGATCCACGCCGTGGGGATGATGGTCGTGGCGGCGATCGGCCTGGGCGTGAACCTCGTGTGTGTGCGGCTCCTGCAGGTGCACAAGGACGAGAATCTCAATGTGAAGGGCGCGTTCCTCCACGTGGTCGCAGACTCCCTGGGCTCGGCAGGAGCCCTCACAGCCGGAGTGATCGTGGCCCTCACAGGCTGGACCCTCGTCGATCCCCTGGTCAGCGTGGGGATCTGCGTTCTCATCCTGTGGAGCTCCTGGGGGCTGGTGCGCGAGGCCGTCCATGTCCTCCTGCTCGGCGTACCGAGCCGCCTGGACTTTCAGCGAGTGCGCCAGGCCATCCTGGACCAGGAGGGGGTCTGCTGCCTCTACGACCTTCACATCTGGTCCATCGCCCCCGGGCACGAGGCCCTTTCCGCCCACGTCGTCGTGCCGGACGGGTATCGCCACCAGAGGGAGCTCCTCAACCGCCTCGTCGAGCGCCTCCGGGAACGTTTCGGAATCGCCCACACCACGATTCAGATCGAAGAAACCCACGAGATGAAGGATGCCCGCCTCGACACCGTGTGTGCCGTCCCGGGGGAAGGCGTCGCCTGCTCCTTCCCGCAGCACGACCCGAGACCGGGGGAAGAGCCGGAGCCCCGTTGACCGGATCGGCCCGAGGTGCGGATGCCAAGACGTGGCTGGCGAGGGCGGCACTCGCCCTGTTCCTGGGAGCGCTCGTGACCCCAACGAAGTTCCGAATCGAAGATCCGAATCCGGAAGAAGCAGGTCGGATCGGTCCCCACCCCCCTGGCGAAGAATCCGACCTGGGTGACCGGACAGGCAGGGTTCCCCGCGACCCCCTGGACGAGCTGGCCGCGCGCCTGCGCGCCCACGTGGAAACCCTCGCAACGTCCTCGGGGCGGTCATGGCGACACCCGGAAGCCCTCGCCGCAGCCGCCCGGCACATCCAGTCGTTCTGGGAGTCACACGGCTACCGCGTCGAACGACAACCCATCCCGGGACTGGGCGCTGGGGTCGCCAATATCCTCGCTTTCGGCGGACGGCACTCCTGGGAGGGGTCTCCGCTGCTCGTTGCGGCACACTATGATGCCGTGGAGGGCACCCCGGGAGCGGACGACAACGCCAGCGGGGTCGCGGTCCTCCTCGAGGTCTCCCGCCTCCTGGCCGCCCAGCGAGCGGCTTCGCGACCCGCGGTCTTCGCCGCCCTGACTCTGGAGGAACCTCCCTTCTTCGGGACCGATCAGCAAGGGGGGTGGGTGCTGGCCCGGTCCCTGCGCCGGGCCGGAGTGGCCCTGGAGGGAGCACTGGTGCTCGAAATGGTGGGCTATTACCGCCGGGAGCCGCGCACCCAGCACTACGTCTTCCCCCTAGGCCTCCTCGGATACCCGAACCGCGGAGACTTCGTGGCGCTGGTCGCAAACCGCCGGAGCCGCCGCCTGCTCGGCCCCCTGGCCAAAGGGATCGAGAAGGCCGGTCTTCCCGTGGAGACCCTCGCCGTGCCCGGGAGGGGCCGTCTCTTGCCCCCAGTCCGCCTGAGCGATCACGCTGCCTTCTGGGACCAGGGGTACCGGGGAGTCATGGTCACCGACACCGCCTTTTTCCGGAACCCTCACTACCACGGGCCCGGGGACGCCCCCGAGACCCTCGACTACCTCTCGATGGCGCGACTGACCCAGGGATTGCTCCGGTTCCTGACGCAATGACGAGTGCCCAGGTGGGCACGCGATGTCCCGAGGAACGGGAGGCTCGTCACCAGGCCGTGTCTCCCGGGCCTGAAAATCGGCGTCTCGCCCCAGCAGGGGAGGATCTCGCCCCGAACCGTGAAGGCCCACACTAAAGTTAACATAATATATCTTATCAGACGTCGAAAGAAGGAGACGCGAAGTCGAACCCCGAGGGGTTGGCCTCCGGGGGCCTGCCCATGGGCGCCCCGGGGTCCCACGTCATCGGGAATACCGGGAGCGGCTTCGACCCATGTCGCCGCTCCACATGCTGTTTTTCCTTTCATGGCAACTCGTTGTGTCTTTGTGCCTCATGCACCGCTTTAGGTTCGGGGCTCCCCGGTTGCGCGCGGGCCGCCTTTCCGTCTTCCCCGCCGCCGATCTCTTGAGTACTATCCTCGGATGGAAGTCCGATGCCCCACCTGTCGCACCATGGTCGACTGGGAGAAGACTCCTTGCCGCCCCTTCTGCTCCGAGCGCTGCAAGGCTCTCGACCTGGGGCGCTGGCTCGCCGAGGAGTACAGCCTTCCCGTTTGGGAGGACGAGGAAACCGGAGCTGAGGACGGGGGGTCCGGACCGGAGAAACCCGACCGGCTGTATTGAGGGAGCCGCCGCGGGGCACGTGCCCGCGAGGTCTTCGTTGGCGCTTCACCTGAAGGGAGGCAACCAATGGAAAAGACTAGACTTTTCAGCTCACTGGACCGTGCCATCCAGGCGGAGCGGGAGGCCCAGGCGTTCTACAACAGCGCCGCAGCCGACACCGACGATCCCGGGGGTGCCCAGATGTTCCGGGAGCTTGCAGCGTTCGAGAAACACCATGAGGAGCATCTGAGGCAGCTCAAGGCCGCCATCGAGGGCCAGGAGGGCTGGATTCACTACCCCGGCCGCAAGATCTCGAAGGTCCCGGCCGCCGAGGCGCAGGGCCGAAAGGCTGTGGGCTCTCACGCTAACGCCCTCGACGCGCTTCGCGTAGCGATTGCTGCAGAGGAACGGGCCGTGGCCGAGTACCGGGCTCTGGCGGAAGCCGCTCCGGATGCTCGGGGTCAGGACATGTTCCAGAAGTTGGCCACCGAGGAGGAGCTCCACCGCAAGCTCCTCGACGACCAGTATTACGCCCTGACCAACCGCGGGGTGTGGCTCTGGGGAGACTGACCCCGATGGTTCTCGCTGAGGGGCCCGGACACCGCCCCTCTTTGCTCCTGCTGCACGGGAGCCGGAAGATCGAGGTCAACGGGTGCACGGGATGCGGCACCTGCAAGGGTACCCAAAGCCGGCTCGTGCCTCGAGCAGACCCCTCCCTTCCCCGGACTTGACGCCCGCCCTCCTTCGGTTAAGCTCGCAGCTGCCGGGGTGGTGTCCCATCCAGTAGATCGCTCACCCTGTGTTCACAGCCCATCCGGGGCCGACCGGCACCGTCGGAGGGGTTGCGCCCAGAGTGAGCGGGCCGAAGCCTCCGGCGCGAAAAGGTGCCAGCGTTTCCGGAACAGGTCTGTCTTCTTTCCGGATTCTACCGACCAGGGGGGAGAAGAGGAGGAAGACCGTGTTCCGACGAGGGATGACGACGGCAATCGTGGCGCTGGCACTGGGTCTCGCTCCCCTCCTGGCAGGGGGTCGGACGATCGGACCCGGCGAGGTCCGCGCGGTGACGGGGACCATCGCAGCCCTGGACGTGGCCAACCGGACGGTGGTGGTCGATGCCCCGCTCCTCGCGGGCAATGTGATCGTGGGCGTCACCTTGGGCCCCGGCGTGGAACCGCGCTTGGGGGGGAAGGACATCGGCCTCGCAGACGTGGCCGTCGGAGACCGGGCCGTGCTCCGGTACACTCGCGAGAACGGGCGGCTCGTGGGGCTGGGTCTGACGATCCATCGTTGAGCGGCGGGTTACGGCCGGGGGAGGGCGTGTCAGGGGAATCGCCCCGGTGGCGCTCGTCGAGGAAGGGAGGTGGCGGATACCCCGTCTTCCTCGTGAATGGATGGTTCGGAACGGAGGTTCACCGACGGCGCGGCGGCCAGCCCTCAGTTTCCCAGCCACAGCGGTAACGATAGGGACTGCTGGGCCGCCCGGCCCTCCCCGGCCACGAAGAAGCGGATCAAGGCCGAGTAAGACCCAGGAGTCAGCGGTTGTCCCTCGGAATCTCGCGCCTCCCAGACGAAGTTCCGCGTCTCGCCGGGATGCAGCTGAACGAGGGCCTGAGCCACCAGTTGGGGGCTGTATACGACCCGGCCTGCGTCGTCACGGATCTCTATGGGAAAGGGGTTCGGGAGGGTCAGGGGAACCCTGGCCTCGATCTGGAACGTGACCCGGCGGTTCAAGCCTGGTGGGCAATCAAGACACCTCCAGAGAGCTGCCCCGTATGCGTCCTGCTGCCCTGCCTCGGGGAGTCGAGGGAGGGCGGCGGCCGAAGCTGGGGCCGAACCCACCTTTTTCGCCAGGCCCAAGCGGCTACTCAAGACTCCTCTCAGAGCCTCCAGGTCCACGCGCTGGATGACTCCCGCTCGCTCCAGCTCGGCGAGAACCTCGGCCTCTCCGGGCGCTCCCCGCCCGTATACGTCGGGGTGGGCCTCGGCCCAGATCTCCCCGTTGGGGATTGCCGCCAGCTTTACCGGCAGGTATACCGACTCGACCCGGGTTCCCCTGCGGGCCCTTCGGAACAGATCCGCGATGCCCGTGTCTCCGACCCGTATGCAGCCGTGGCCGAGAAACTGCCCGATCGAGCTCGGGAAGGGGGTCCCGTGGATCCCGTATCCCCAGAGGGAGAGCTGGATCCAGTACTGGCCCAGGGGGTTGTCCGGGCCGGGGGGCACTTTCTGGGTGACCACCCTGCCCTCCCTGGCCATCTCCTCCTGAATGGAGCGCGGAACGTGCCAGGTCGGGTCCCTCCGGCCGAACAGCACAGTGAACGAACCCACCGGCGTGGGCCAACGGGGGCGCCCTAACCCCACAGGATATCGGGCCGTCAAGACACCCGTCTCGAACACATACACCGTGGCCTCCGGGATATTGACGACGATCCCGTCCTCGAGCACCGCAGGAACGATCCTGCGGGTGTCGATCTCGAGCTCTCTGCCGGCTCGAATCCGGTCGGGGTCGGCGATGTGGTTGCGCTCGGCCAGTGTTTCCCATCGCACGCCGTGGCGGGCCGAGAGGGCGATCAGGCTGTCGCCCGGAGACACGACCACGCGCCGGATCTCCCCCGCCACCTGCCGGAAGACCGGCACGCCCTGCCATTCGGCCCCGATGGACGGTGTCGGGAGCAGGACGGCGGCCAGGGCCGCGGCGCGGACGGCCCGGTTCACGGGGTGCTCCCGCGGGGCTCGGCCGCGGGTTCGACCTTCCGCCGGGACGTCACCGTCACGGCAGCGGGATTTCGAGCACGAATTCCCATGAGGGTCACCGGGATGAGATCCTCCTCGGTCATTTCTTGGAGGAGCTGCAGCCGCTCTCCCCCCGCCGCGTGCCGTACCCTCAACCCACTCGAAGGTTCCCTCATCCGCGCCTTCCACGCTTCCGGGATCGGCACGCCGTGAACCGTGACCGCGCACCCGTGTTCTCCGTCATCCGCCGAAAACTCCCATCCCCAGGAGGATCAGCGCTTGCCGGAAGACCCCCGGCCAGCGCCAGGCGCTATCGGCCGGCCGAGGTACGATACCACAACCACAGACTCAATCCTCCACACATCCGGCCCTGCGAGCCGCCCGCGGACCGCTCCCTCACCACTCGACACTGCCCATCAAAGAGAAATCCGGTGACGACTCGACCACGAGATCTTCCGTGAACCCCAGACTCGCCCACAGACGAGAGGTGATCTGCCGGCGAAGTCCCGCGCCAAGGAGAAGGACGGGGCGGTCCAAGGGCCGGATTCCGGTGTCGTAGGGAGAGGTCACAAAGCGGATCTGGGCGGAAGCGGTGCCCAAAATCCCCAAATCGAGCCCTAGGGAGACGAGAGAGGAAAGCATCCAGGGGTTTCCCAGACGAAGAACCGGGTCGGGCGTTCCCCCCAAGTAGATCAGGTCCAGGTTCGCCGTCAGTCCCGCGCGAGGCCCACCCCAGAATCCCAGAAGACCGACCCCGGCATCGGCGCTTCCGCTCCCGAACCCGTCTCTGGCCGACCCGGTTGGCAGCTTCAAGGACCACCGGACCGCAGACTGAAGTTCGCTCGAACGCGGACTGCGCAGCGGGGATGCTGCGCCCAAGACGACGTCTCCGAGCCCTCCAGAGGCGGGTGGGTCGGGGGAGTACTCCCGGGCTCCGCGCCTCACCCGGTAGCTGAACGCATTCTCGGGCCGTTTCGAACGCCCGCCGTCGGGTAACCCGAACGCGCCGTGGTACCCATGGAGCGCGCTGTCGAAGGCGCCTCCCCCGAACCAGAGAAAAGGGATCTCCACGGAGAGGATCGCTCCCCAAGGGGTCTCCAAGGCACCGGTGAGAGCAAACCGTGCGACTTCCATGTCGAGAAGTGCCTGAGCCCCTTCGCCCTCCTCGGCGACAAAGACCGTACCGTAGGCGAAATCGATGCTACCACCGGACCCGGTGACTGGAAGCTCTGCAGAAGGCTGCAGAAATACGAGGTGGGGGGGGGTGAGGTTCTTCACCCGGAGAGGGGCGAACGCCTCCGCTCCGAGGGTCCGCGAGGGGGCGAGAACGACGGCGAGAACGAGCGCCTTCCCGACGACTGTCCCGCAGAACAGGGGCCGGGGGCATCGCTTTGCCGGTGAGCTGGGGCCGCCGAGTGGAGGGCAACGGATGAAAACCCGACGGACCCCCCCTCGCAGCATCGAGACCAAGCGTGTCCTCCCCGCCTCTTCACTCCCGATTCGGAAGCCAACCCCCCTGCGGCCATCATGAACCCGCGACCCGTCGCATCGTGCGAGCACCCGACGGGCGGCTTCCTGGCGCCCTCCCGACGGGGTCCCCTCCAGAGCGCCCAAGCATGGGTCGGGGGGAAGACCCCCCTTCCGGCCCGCCGGGGACGCTGACGTCCCTCCGGTTCCTGGAACGACTAGTGGAAAGCGATCGCTGTATCGTTGCCGATCAGGTGCTTCACGGCCTGTCTGAGCTCCGCACTGGCCCGGATCCCGAAAGCCGATGGCAGGCGGATGACCGCCTCGGCCTTCTGGGGCAAGAGCACGTGTACGTACCCAACGGCGGACCCTCGGTGTTCGGGCGCGGCGAGGAGGCGACGCAGCGATTCCAGGTCGCCTCGGGAGTGCAGCCCCGCGTTGAGGTGGATGTGGACCGCCTGGGTGAGACGCTCCGGGGCCTCGGAGAGCGGCAGGATCTCCTCGGCGAGGAGCTTGCCGGCATCATCCGTCTTCTCGAGGGTTCCCCGAACGATGAGCGGGGTCTCGGATTGAAGGAGGGCCTCGGCCTTGGCAAAGGTCTCGGCAAAGACCACTACTTCGAGGGTCCCCTCGGTGTCCTCGATGGTAGCGAAGGCCATGCGGTTTCCCGTGCGCGTGGTGATGACCTTCAGAGCCGCCACCACGCCACCCACGGTGACCGGCGACCTGTCGGGCCGCTCCAAGACCTGCAGGAGGCTCCCGTCCGTGTAGGTCTGGAGCAGCCCGGCCCACTCCCCCAGGGGGTGACCAGAAAGGAACATGCCGAGCACCTCCTTTTCAGCCCGGAGCTGGTCGCTCGCGGGGAGCGGCGGGACTGCGGGGAGATCATCGTGGGAGCCCCCCCCTACCTCCCCCGGCCCGGACAGGAGGTCGAAGAGATTGGTCTGGCCCCGGGCGCGGTCCCTTTGCGCCGATGCTGCCCGCTCCAAGGCCCGGTCGAGATAGCCGAGGTACTGGGCGCGGGTCCCCCCGAGGGAGTCGAAGGCGCCGCACTGGATCAGACTCTCCACCACCTTTCGGTTGACCTTCTGCAGGTCCACCCGCTCACAGAGGTCCAGGAGCCCTCGAAAGGCACCCTTGGCAGAACGGTCCGAGAGGATCCCGTGGAGTGCGGCTTCGCCCACGTTCTTCACAGCCGCAAGGCCGAAGCGAATCTGGTCCCCGACGGCCGTGAAGAAGAGATCCGACTCGTTCACGTCCGGCGGCAGCACGGGGATCCCCATGTCCCGGCACTCCGCGATGTCCTTGACGACCTTGTCGGTGTTCGCCCGGTCGTTGGTGAGGAGCGCCGTCATGAATTCCACGGGGTAATGGGCCTTGAGGTATGCCGTCTGGTAGGCGACCAGGGCGTAGGCGGCGCTGTGCGACTTGTTGAAGCCGTATTCCGCAAATTTGGCCATCAAATCGAAGATCTTGTCCGCCTTGGCGGCATCGATCTTCTTTGCCCTGGCGCCGTCGAGGAAGCGGCTCTTCTGCTTGGCCATCTCCTCGGGGTTCTTCTTGCCCATTGCCCGGCGCAGGAGGTCTGCCTCCCCCAGCGTGTAAGCGGCGAGCACCTGGGCGATCTGCATCACCTGTTCCTGGTAGACGATCACCCCGTAGGTGTCCTTCAGAATCGGCTCGAGCTCCGGCAGGTCGTATTCGTTCGGGATCTCTCCGTGCTTGCGGCGGATGAAGTCCTGCACCATCCCCGAGCCCAGGGGCCCCGGGCGGTACAAGGCCACGAGCGCGATGATGTCCTCGAACGTCGAAGGCTTGAGCTGGACCATCAGTTCCTTCATGCCCGAGCTCTCGAGCTGGAACACCCCCGTGGTCTCGCCCCGCCCCAGGAGCGCGTACGTCTTCGGGTCGTCCAGGGGCAGCGCATCCATGTCGAGCTTCTCCCCCCCGGGCAACCGCTCGTTGACCAACCGCTGGGCATCCATGACGACGGTGAGGGTCTTGAGACCCAAGAAGTCGAACTTGATGAGCCCGATGGACTCGACGCTCTTCATGGCAAACTGGGTCACGAGCTCGCCGTTCTGTCCTCGGTACAGGGGCAGGTAGTCCACCAGCGGACGGTTGCCGATCACGACGCCCGCAGCATGGGTGGAGGCGTGGCGGTTGAGACCCTCCAGTCGCAGGGCGTGTTCCACGAGCTCTGCCACCCGCGGGTCCTGTGCCTTGGCCTCCCGGAGCCGGGGTTCTTCCTCCAGCGCCTGTTTGAGAGTGATGCCCAGGCGGGTGGGAACGAGCTTCGCAATCCGGTCCACCTCGCCGTAGGGGAGCCCCATGACCCGTCCCACGTCCCGCAACACCGCCCGGGCGAGCATCTTGCCGAAGGTGGTAATCTGGGCCACCTTGTCGGCCCCGTACTTCCGGGTTACGTATTCGATGGCCTTGTCCCGGTTCTCGAAGCAGAAGTCGACGTCGATGTCCGGAAGGCTCACCCGCTCGGGGTTCAGGAAGCGCTCGAAGAGAAGCCCGTAGGGTATGGGATCGATATTGGTGATCCGCAGGGCGTAGGCAACCAGGCTTCCGGCGGCCGAACCGCGACCTGGGCCCACGGGGACCCCGTTCTCCTTGGACCAGTTGATGAAATCCTGGACGATCAGAAAATAGCCCGGAAACTCCATGTCTCGGATGACTTGGAGCTCTGTTTCCAGGCGCTCCCGATACTGCCGGCGTACGCGCTCCTCTTCTTCCCGAGTCGTGTAGCCCCGGGCGGCGAGTCGCTTCTCGAGGCCCTCCCGGGAGAGGCGGTCGAGGGCGTCGGCGAGGCTCTCTTCCCCTGGGACCTCATAGCGCGGGAAGTGGTAGGTCTTGAGGTCGAGGTCGACGTTGCACCGCTCGGCGATCCCCACGGTGGCCTCCACCGCCTCGGGGCAGTAGGAGAAGGCCGCGGCCATCTCCTCGGGGCTCTTGAGGTAGAAGGCGTCGGTGGCCATCTTCATGCGTTTTTCGTCGTCGAGGGTCTTCCCGGTCTGGATGCAGACCAGCACCTCGTGGCTCCTGGCGTCGTCCCGGTTGCAGTAGTGGCAGTCGTTGGTGGCCACGACAGGGATCCCGGTTCGGCGGCCCAGATCGATCAGCGCGTCGTTCACCCGCCGCTGCTCGGGGATACCGTTTTCCATCAGCTCGAAGTAGTAGTTGCCCTCCCCGAAGATTGCCGCGTACTCCTCGGCCATCGCCTGGGCCCGGCTCAGGTTGCCCCGCAGGACGGCCCGCGGGACCTCTCCCTTGAGACACGCCGAGAGCGCCACGAGGCCCGAGGCGTGATGGCGAAGGAGCTCCTTGTCGATGCGCGGTGTGTAGTAGAACGCCTCGGGCTGGTATCCGGCGGTGACCAGGCGGCAGAGGTTCCGATAGCCCTCCTGATTTCGGGCCAGGAGGACCAGGTGGTAGTTGGTCTCCCCTTCGAAGGGCCGCTTGTCGAACCGCGATCCGGGGGCCATGTAGGCCTCGCACCCGAAGACTGGCTTGACCCCGGCCTTGAGCGCCGCCTTGTAGAACTCCACCGTCCCGTACATGGCCCCGTGGTCGGTGACCGCCACCGCCGGGAGCCTGTGCTCCTTGGACTTGGCGAGGAGGTCCCCCAGGCGGATCGCACCGTCCAAGAGGCTGTACTCGGTGTGGACGTGGAGATGAGCGAAGCGGGCGTGATGCATGGGTAATTGTCCATTTTAGGTTGCTCGTTGCGTGTGGGCAACGGTCGGGTGCGGTGTCGCTCTCCGGGCCTTTCCTGCAACGAGCCACGGGCAACGGACCTCTATCAGGGTGCTGAAACCCCCTCCCTGGGGTTTTCAGCTACGGGTTGACTGGCCCCGTCCCGGGGCTCGCCCTCCGGGCGCGCCGACGGCGCGTCCGAT
>CAZYJP010000012.1:1484-19350 GCA_964647795.1 uncultured Thermodesulfobacteriota bacterium | reverse complement strand
CCCTGCCGCGTCGCCGGGCCGGAGCGGCGGCGCGGGGAGGAGAGAGCGCGCGGCATGGTGATCGATTTCCACGCCCACGTCTTCGAGGAGCACCGGGCGCCCGAAGTGCTGGCGGACGTGTGCCGCCGGGCGCGGATCCCGTGCTACTCCGACGGGACCGTGGACGGCCTACTGCGGTCCATGGACGACGCCGGCATCGACGTGTCCGTGATGTCCCGGATCACGACCCGCCCCGAACAAGTGGACGCGGTCAACACCTGGCTGGTAGGCCTGCGGACCCCGCGGACGCCCACGGTGGCCACGGTTCACCCCGACCTTCCGGGACTCGGCGATCGAGTCGGCCAGCTGCGGGAACACGGGTTCCCCGGGTTCAAGTTGCACCCGGACTACCAGGGATTCTTCGTCGACGAGCCGCGGATGTTTCCGTTCTACGAGGCGGCGCGGGCCGCCGGCATGTGGATCCTCTTCCACGCCGGGCTCGACCGGGGGTTGCCGGGAGCCCCGGTGCACGGGTCCCCGGAGCGCCTGCTCAAGGTCCACAGGGAGTTTCCCGGCCTTTCGATCGTAGCCGCGCACATGGGCGGCGAGGACATCTACGAGGAGACCGAGCGGCTCCTGCTGGGGCGCGACGTCTACCTCGACACTTCCTTCGTGTTGCGCAAGATGCCCGGAAGCACCCTGCGGCGGTTCCTGGAGCGTCACGACACGGAGCGGATCTTGTTCGGGACGGACAGCCCGTGGGGAGACCAGGGCCGGGACCTGGCGTTCTTCCGGTCGCTCTCGTTCCTGGGGGATCGGGACAAGGAACGGATCACCGGTGGGAACGCCGCTCGTCTCCTGGGCGGGATACCCCGGGAATACCGCACCAGCGCCCCACACGGGGAGGCGCTCCCGCCTGAGTGGGCGTGAGCCATGAAAGAAGGGGCCTCTCGCAAGCGGAGGCCCGGTCGGCGGTGTGCCAGGACCGCATACTCCCCCTGCCGTCCTGGCGCTGAGTAACCCACTCGGGTGCCGCAAGGAGCCTCCCTGCTGCGCCGGTGGAAACGGAAGAGGAGATGGCCCGTGCGGGACGAGGTGAGGGCGGCGATCGGGAAGGAACGGAAGCCTCATGATGGGTAGGCCGTTCCGTCACATCGGCAAGGCGACGCCCCGCAAGGACGCGAGGGACATCGTGACAGGCAGGGCAGAGTTCCTGGGCGACAGGAAGATCCCCGGCGTGCTTTACGGCAAGGTCCTCCGGAGCCCGTTCCCCCACGCAATCGTCAAGCGGATCGACAAGGGGAGGGCGGAGGCGCTGCCCGGCGTCGAAGCCGTCTTGACCCACGAGGACATGCCCGACTGGAGACTTGGCACGCCGCGCTACACCAGACCCCTGGACTGGAAGGTCCGGTACGTGGGCGACGGGGTCGCGCTCGTGGCCGCCGAGACCGAGGCCATCGCCGAGCAGGCACTGGCGATGATCGAAGTCCAGTACGAGGAGTTGCCCGCGGTCTATGACATCGATGAAGCGCTCGAGCCCGGGGCCCCGCAGCTCTACGCCGAGGCCCCCGGGAACGTCGTGCAGGCCGGGACTTCATTTTTCGGCCCCAAGTGTCTGACGGGTCTCCAGATGGGGGACGTGGAACAGGGTTTTCGCGAGGCCGACGTGGTGGTGGAGGGGACCTGCGGCTTTCAGAACATCCCCAACCCCCTGCCCGCCGAGCCCCCCGGGGTCGTGGCGCTCTGGGAGGAGCCCAACCGCGTCACCGTCTGGCTCTCCACCCAGGGGCCCGGTCAGGACAAGACGATTCTCTACTATACCTTTGGGAGAAAGGTCGACGTCCGAGTGGTCGGGAGCGCCTGTGGGGGGAGCTTCGGATCGAAGTTCATGTCGATCCAGCTCGTTCTCCAGGCCGCCGCGCTCAGCCGGGCGGCGAAACGGCCCGTAAAGCTCTGCCTCACCAGGGAGGAGCAACTCGCCGCCTTCGTCCTCCGGGTCGAGTCGAAGCTCCGGGCGAAGGTGGGGATGCGAAGGGACGGCCAGGTGACGGCCGTCTCCGGCGACTGGCTCGTGGGGACCGGCGCCTACTCGATGACGACCCAGGCGCAGGTGGCAGTGGGCTGCGGGGAGGTGCAGATCGCCGTCCGGTGCCCCAACTGGGACCTTCGATCGAGGGTCGTCTGCACGAATCGAAGCGCCTCCGGGATCGTACGCGGCTTCGGCGGCCAGGAGCTCAAGTGTGCGCTCCTCCCCATCCTCTCTCTCGCCATGGAGCAGCTCGACATCGATCCGCTGGACTTCTTCCGCAAGAACTACAGGAAACCCGGGGACGAGTACTCCTGGCGTAATGGCGAGCGGTACGTCTACCGGGGCATCGACTTCTCGGAAGCGATGGATGCCGGGGCGCGGGCCTTTGGCTGGAAGGAGAAGTGGCGGGGCTGGCTGAAGCCGACGGAAGTGAACGGGACGAAGCGGGTCGGCGTGGGGGTCGGGATCCACGGGTGCGCCGACGTTGGGGAGAGCGTGACGGAGACCTACGTGCGCCTGGACCCGCAGGGGACGGCGACGGTCTACTCCGCCGCCACCGAGCACGGTACAGGTCAACCGACGAACCTCTGCAAGATGGTCGCGGAAGTGCTGCAGCTTTCGCTCGAGTGCGTCTCCTTGACGCCCTCGGACACGGCGGTCACTCCCTACGATTTCGGCCCCGTGGGATCCCGCGGGACCTGGGGCATGGCGAGCGCGGCCATCGACGCCGCCGAGGACGCCCGGAAAAAGCTCTTCGCGCTCGCCTCGCCGTTCGTCGGAGCGAGCCCCGAGGAGCTGGAAACCGCGGACGGCCTGATATTCTCTACGGCTGCCCCGGACAGGAAGGTTTCTTGGGCGAAGGTGCTCACCTTCGAGCGCACGGTGATGGGCCAGGGCCGCTTCGATCCGGACTGGACACTCACCAACTGCATGATGACCTTCGTCGAGGTGGAGGTGGACACGGAAACCGGGAGGATCGAACTGAGGCGGGTGGTCAACGCGACGGACGTCGGCCAGATTATCGACCCGCCCGGACTGGCGAATCAGCTGAACGGCTGCCTCGGCTCGGCCGGGATCGACAGCGCGGTCTTCGAGGAGACGATCCTCGACCGGAGCTCGGGGCGGGTCCTCAACGCCAACATGGTCGACTACAAGTGGCGGACGTTCTCGGAGTTGCCTGCGATTCAAAACGTGGTCCTCGAGACGCCGATCCCGAGCCACCGGTTCCACGCGGTCGGCGTCGGGGAGATCGCGACGGCGCCGGGGCCGACGGCCGTGCTCCTGGCTGTCTCGAATGCGATCGGGGTTCGCCTTTCGGAGTACCCGGTTACGCCGGCGCGGGTGCTCCAGGCCCTGGGGAAGCTGCCGCCGTCGAAGATGGTGAGGAGCGCCCCATGAGATCCTTTCGCCACGTGAACGTGCGGACCCTGAAGCAAACCTGCGAGCTTTTCGAGGCTTGCGGAACGAGAGCCCGGGTCAACGCAGACGGAACGGACCTCCTCGGTGTCGCGTGCGTCCTGTGAGAGCGTTGGAGGGGCAACTTCCGGTTGTCAGTGGCGGCGAAACTTGCCATCATGAACGGCTGAAAGCTTTGAGCCTCTTTTCGCCCGCGTTCGGGGTTGCCTCTGGAAGGACGAGAGCGGAGCGAGCGCCGACGAGGCGGTCGGCAGGATGGGTTTCACGGGGCCGCCTTCGCAGATAGAGCCCGCGAGAATGGGCAGAAAACGCAACTGTCTTTCGGCATTTGTGTCTGTACGTCAAGGAGAGGAAAGAAATGAAGATCATGGTTGCCTACGATGGTTCTACAGTAACCAAGAAGGCTCTTGACTACGCGAAGAAACAAGTCAGGCTGGCCGGCGGAGAAATTCACGTCGTCACGTCAATGCCTCGGAAGGTCGAAGTCAATATTGCAGATATTAATAAGATGAAGGAGTTGGAGCACGAGCTTAATGAGCTGCAAGAGCAGTTGACGGCGGAGGGCTATTCTTGTAAACATAGCCTTTTGACGAACGACATAACCAACGGTGAGAATCTAGTGCAATATGCGATCGAAAACGGGATCGAAAATGTGATCATCGGTCTCAAGAAGACCTCAAAGGTCGGGAAGATGATCTTCGGGTCGACGGCCCAGTACGTCATCCTCCGCGCCCCCTGTCCGGTGACATCCCTGAAGCTCTCCTAGCAGGATACGGAAAACCCCCTCCACGGGGTTTTTCGGCAACGGGTTCACTCGCCCCCTCCCCGGGGCTCGCCCTCCGGGCGCGCCGACGGCGAGCCCGATTCCCTGGCCTGGGGAATCGTCTCGGGGGCGGCCCCTTCTTCGCACCTTTACGATCGCTACACGTTTCAAGCTCCGCGATTCGGCGTCCCGTCCGTGGGACGCGCTGCAGACCGTTTTTCAACGGCCTGCTGTTTACCGGAGCTCTGAAAGCTCGGTCGCCGGTTTACCGCCATGGACCGGTTGGACCCGGTACCGGGGCTCGGCTCCCCATCCCAACCCCGATTGAGTTTTTCCGCTTGCTCCCCCAGCATCGTGCTGATATCTTGAAACGGCGTTTCACTTTAGACAGGCGATTTCCTCGAAACACCTCTGACCGGTGCCCGTGCATTCTCGACGGCAGGGGGAGGAGGCCTTCGCCCTTCCGAAACCCTTCCGGGACGCACCAGGGGAGCCCGAGCGGCCCTCCTAACGCTCTCGCGCAGCGCCGGACCCCGTTCACCGATCCCGAGGTGGACCGATTCCAGGAAAAGAGGCTGGGCATGGAACGACGGTTGGGCCAATTGTCGGAGCGCAGTGATGTCGAGACGCTGTCCGTGGGAGACATGCTCGGGCGCAGCGCCCGCCTCGTCCCGACCAAGGTCGCCCTCATTCTCGGGGACCAGAGGGTTACCTATCAGGAAGTCGAAGAGCGGTCCGACGCGGTGGCTGCCGGTCTCCAACGCCTGGGCATCGGGAAGGGCGACCGGGTGACGGTGTGCCTGCAGAACGTGCCGGACCTGATCTACAGCTATTTCGGCGTCGCCAAGCTCGGGGCGATCACTGCCTGGAGCAATCCCGCCTACCGGTTGGAGGAGATCGAGTTCACCTTGAAGAACTCCGGCTCCAAGGCGGCGATCTTCCACAGGCAGATCAAGGGGTTCGACTACCTTCGGATGCTCGGCGAGATCCGGGACCGGCTTCCCGCCCTGGAGCACGTGTTGATGACCGATCCCCGGCCGGGGGAGGACGTCATGGACTTCCGCGAGCTGCAGGATCGGCACGCGGGTGTCCCGTTCGAGCGCCCTCCCATCGACATTCGCAAAGACTACGTCCTGTTCTACAACACCGGCGGCACGACGGGCATCCCCAAGGCTGCCGTGCACACCCACTACACCGCGATCATGCGCGGCACCAACGCGATGGACCCGCTCCAGGTGACCGCCGACGACGTGACGCTCGCCCAGCTGCCGCTGTTCCACCCTCTGGGCGGCGCCACCGCCCTATCCCTGCCCCTGGCCACCCAGGGCTCGGTGGTTCTCATGCCGGAATTCCACGTCGAGGAGTCGCTGCGGCTCATCGAGGAGCACCGGGTAAACCTGTACCACTGTGCGCCGGCCCACATCGTGATGTCCACCCGGTCGCCGAACTTCGGGAAGTACGATCTCACCTCGCTGCGCACGGGCCTGGCCGGCGGTTTCGTCTGGCCTCCGGAAGTGTTCGAGCGGGCGCACGACGAGATGCACCTGGACCTGGTGCACCACTGGGGCATGGCCGAGATCGGGGGCATTGGGATCCTGTGCCCCCCGACCGAGGATCGTCATCGCCGGTATACTTCGATCGGCAAGGGTTTCGAGGGTGAGGCCGCCGTCAAGGACCCGGCCAGCGGAAGGCTGCTGCCGCCCGGTGAGCTGGGCGAGCTCGTCTACCGGGGAGAGATCTTCAAGGAGTACTGGAACAACCCGACCGAGACGGCCCGCTCGTTCGACGAGGAGGGCTGGTTCCATACCGGTGATCTCGTCGTGGATATGGGAGAGGGTTTTCTTGGGATGAGGGGTCGGATCAAGGAGCAGATCAACCGCGGCGGGTTGAAGATCGTCCCGGCCGACCTGGAAAGTCTGCTGGTCCAACACCCCAAGGTGAAGGAGGTCTGTGTGACCTCCACGCCGAACCCCGTGCTGGGCGAGAGCGTCTGCGCTTGCGTGGTCCCGGTGGGTGAGGAGAAGCCCACCCTGGCTGAGTTTCGGGCGTTCCTCGAGGACAAGATCGCCAAGTACAAGCTCCCGGACGAGTTGTGCATCTTCGAGTCGTTCCCCCGCCTCGCGGGAGGCATCAAGTACCGAAAATTCGGCCCCGGTTCGATCCAGGACCTGGCCGCTCGGGACGAGACGCGGGAGAAGTTCCGGCAATGACGGCGGCTGCAGCAGGCCGCATCGTGCAGCATTCCAAGAAGGGGTCGCGGCATGGGTGAGAAATACCGAGTGGTGGGCCAACGGCTGCCGAAGGCCGACGCGGTCGTCAAGGCGACGGGGGAGGCGAAGTTCGCGGCCGACCTGTCCGTTCAGGGGATGCTGTGGGGGAAGGTGCTCCGCAGCCCTGTTGCGCACGCGAAGATTCTGAACATCGACACCAGCCGGGCGGAGCGCCTGCCGGGAGTTCGAGCGGTGGTGACCGGCATGGACTTCCCGGGCATCAAGTACGGCTTTCTGCCGACGACCCGGGACCAGTACCCCCTCTGCCGGGACAAAGTGCGCTACATCGGTGATGAGGTGGCCGCAGTGGCTGCGGTCGACAAGGACATTGCCGAGGAGGCCCTCGACCTGATCCGGGTGGACTATGAGGAACTGCCGGCCGTCTTCGATCCTGAAGAGGCGATGCGGCCCGGGGCCCCACAACTCCACGACCACGTGGAGAACAACGTCAGCGTCCAGACCCACATGAACTTTGGCGACGTGGAGCAGGGGTTTCGTGACGCGCACCTCGTGCGCGAGGACCGGTTCGTCACCCAGTCCATCGTCCATGGTTTCATCGAGCCCCACGCGTCGCTGGTCCACTGGGACGCTTCCGGGAAGGTCACTCTGCAGGGCTCGAAGCAGAGCCCCTACATCGTCTACCGCAACCTGGCCCGGAGCCTCGACATCCCGCCGAGCATGGTGCGGCTGATCTCGCCGTACGTGGGCGGAGGGTTCGGGGGCAAGCAGGAGCCGATCGCGCTCGACTTCGCCGGGGCGATGCTCTCGAAGAAGAGCGGACGGCCGGTCAAGATCGTCTACGACCAGGAGGAGGTGCTGGTCGCGGGGCGGCGCCGTCACGCGATGATCATCGACATCAAGACCGGAGTGAAGCGAGACGGCACGATCACTGCTGTGGAGTGCAAGCTGATCGCCGACGGCGGCGCCTACGCCAGCGTGGGGGCGCTCAGCATCTACCTCGCGGGCGCCTTCATCGCAGTTCCCTTTCGGGTACCGAACCTCAAGTACGACGCCTACCGGGCCTACACCAACAAGCCTTTCGCGGGTGCCTTGCGGGGGCATTGCCTGCCCCAGATGCGCTTCGCTGCCGACCAGCAGTTGGAGATGCTCGGAGAGGAGCTCGGGATCGACCCCTTGGAGATCCGGCTGCGCAATTCCTTCCAGGCGGGCGAGGTGGCGTGCAACGGCTTCGTCCTCACGAGCTGCGGCCTCACCGAGTCCCTGCAGAGGACGGCCGAGGTGGTGAACTGGAAGGAGCGCGACCGAAAGCGGGTGCGAGAGGGCTCGAAGGCCCGGGGGATGGGGATTGCGTCGAACTCTCAGTGCACCGGCGCGCGCATGGGTGGTCACAACGCAGCCTCCGCGGTCATCAAGGTCCACGAGGACGGTTCGGTGACCCTGCTCACCGGCGCCACCGACGTGGGTCAGGGGGCCGAGACGGTGCTGGCGCAGATTGTCGCCGAGGAGCTGGGGCTCGCCTTCGAAGAGGTGCACGTCACCCAGAACGACACCGAGATCACACCGATCGACCCGGGGACGTATGGAAGCCGGGTCACCTTCACCTCAGGCAACGCCGCACGGGCGGCCGCAGGCGACGTGCGGCAGCAGGTCTTCGAGTTCGTGGCCGAGAAGCTCGAGGCGAATCCAGCCGACTTGGAGATCGGAGACCACAGGGTGTTCGTGAAGGGAAGTCCGGATCGGGGCATCTCGTGGCTCAAGGCAGTGCGTCACGCATACTACGCCAAGGATACCCCCCTCCTGGGCAGGGGCAGCGCGACGCCCGGCACCGGCATGGTCGACATGGTCAGTGGTGAGGGCAACCTTTCCGGTGCCTACAGCTTCGGCACCCAGGCGGCGGAGGTCGAGGTCGACACCGATACCGGGCACGTCCGGATCCTCAACATGGTCGTCAGCCACGACTCGGGCTACGCGATCAACCCACTCCTGACCGAGGGACAGCAGGAGGGATCGGTCAACATCGGCGAGGCGCAAGTGCTCTACGAGGATCTGCCGACCGACAAGGGCCAGATCCTGGCCACGTCGCTCCACATGTACGGCATGCCGTCCGCGGCCGACTCCCCCGACCGGATCACCACCGAGCACATCGAGACCCACGATCCGGCAGGCCCTTACGGCGCAAAGGAGTCGGGCGAAGGGACGTCCATCTCCACGCTGCCGGCGATCGCCAACGCCATCTACGACGCCGTCGGGATCCGGGTGCACGAGCTGCCGTTTACCCCGGACAAGGTCCTGAAGGCACTCGAGAAGAAAAAGCGTGGGGAGCAAGCGACATGAGAATCGATCCTCTGGAGTACGACCGGCCCCAGACCCTGGGGGACACGTTGAACGCGCTCGCAAAGCACGGCGCCGCGGCCAAGGTCCTGGGCGGAGGCAGCGACCTGGTGGCGCGCATGAAGCTCGGGATCGTCAGCCCCCAAAGGGTGATCGACGTCAGCGGCGTCGCCGGGCTGAACACCATCCGGGAGGAGGACGAGGGCCTCGTGATCGGGGCCGCTACCCCGCTGCGGGCGATCGAGCGGTCCGCAGTCGTGGCCGAGCGGTTCCCGGCCCTGGTCGAGGCTGCCGCGAGCGTCGCGTCGTTCCAGATCCGCAGCGTCGCCACCCTCGCCGGGAACCTCTGCCTCGAGACCATGTGCTGGTACTACAACCAGTCGCGCCAGTGGAAGAAGTCGCGCCCCCTGTGTCACAAGGCAGGCGGCGAGCCGTGCCACGTGGTCAACCAGCCGGGTGTGTGTCACGCCACCTATCGCGGGGATACGGCCGTGACCCTGATTGCGCTCGAGGCGGAGGTCCGGATTCGGTCTCAGGACGGGCAGCGGGTCGTCCCCCTCCAGGAGCTCTTCACCGGCGAGGGTCGGTCGCCTCTGCGCATCTCCGCGACCGAGCTCGTCACCGAGGTCCGAGTCCCGTGGCAGGCCGTTGCCGCCGGATGCGCGTACCGGAAGGTGTCGCATCGCAAGAAGGTCGACTATTCCCAGGCCGCGGTGGCGGCGGCGATCGGTCTGTCTCCGGATGACGGGACGTGCACCGAGGCGCGCATCGTCCTGGGCGCGGTCGCCCCGGGGCCGGTGCGGGCGACCGAGGCCGAGGAACTGCTCAGAGGGCGGGAGCTCACCGACGAGGTCCTCGATCGCGCCGCCGAGGCCGCCGTCGGTGCGGCGCGGCCGATGAACAACATGACGTTCGGGTCGCCGGCATACCGGCGCAAGATGGTGCGGGTTCTCGGCCTCCAGGCGCTGCGCGCCGCGGTGAAGCAGGCCCGGTCCGGGAATTCCCGCGGAGGAGAAGGATGAAGAAGTTCATCGAGTTGAACGTGAACGGCCGGACCCACGAGGTCGTCGTGAGGCCTCGGCAGACTCTCCTGGAGGTGCTGCGCGACAGCCTCGGCCTCACCGGCGCCAAGGAGGGCTGCGGCCTGGGGGGATGCGGCGCGTGCACCGTGCTCCTCGACGGCGAGCCGGTGCTTTCGTGCCTGATGCTGGTGGAACGGGCCGTGGGTAAGGAGATCGTGACCGTGGAGGGGCTGGCTCGGGAAGGCGAGCTGCACCCGATCCAAACCGCCTTCGTGGAGCACGGCGCCATCCAGTGCGGCTACTGCTCCCCCGGGATGATCATGACCGGAAAGGCCCTGCTGGATCAGGTGCCGAATCCCACGCGAGAAGTGATCCGCACGGCGATCGCCGGCAATCTGTGCCGATGTACCGGGTACCAGAAGATCGTGGACGCGATCGAAGCCGTGGGTCGTTCGACCTGATTGACGGTGCCACGCCGTCCGTGTCGCGGGGGAGCTCGGGGGGTGGCTCTGCCTGCCGGCAACCGGCGTTTCATCACCGGAATTCGGCAGTGGAAGTCTCTGTCGGTGCCGAGACGGGTGGCTGATGCGCGCGGCAGGGGGCGTCAACTGGCGCGCGTAGGATAGGGAAGCAGGGAGAATCCCCTTCGGGGATCACCGTATGGCATGGTGGGTTCATTGGCGCTTCTCGGGCGAATTGGCATGAATAGAACTATGGTATATGATGGGCCCTCCGGGCGGGTCGCGGAGCGCGAGAGAGGAGGGGCATGACCCGGTGGTGTGCTCCCACGCCACTGACCGAGGTTTGGAACATCCAGGAACAAGGGCAAAGGCAGTTCCCCAACCACGCAGCAATGGAGGAAGTCGTCATGAAAAGGCATCGCTTGGCAACCATGGTGGCGATCATCGGCTCGGCATTCCTGCTAGCGACGTTCGGCAGCAGCAAGACCGTCGCCGCGGATGTCATCAACCTGAGGATCGCCAACTTCTTTCCGCCCCCCTCCAAACAATCGAAACTCACCCAGGAATTCGCCGAGGAACTGGAGGCCCGTTCCGGGGGGCGGATCAAGGTCCAGTACTTCCCCGGGGGGTCGCTGCTCAAGGCCCCCGCCATTTACCGGGGCATCGAGACCGGCGTCGTGGACCTCGGTTATTCCCACGTCTACTACACCCCCGGCCGCATGCCGGTGAGCGAAGGGATCGGTCTGCCCCTCGGTACGCCGAGCGCCTGGGTCGGCGCCCACGTGGCGTGGGACTTCTTCCAGAAGTTCAAGCCGAAGGAGTTCGACGACGTGAAGGTGCTGGCCATCCACGGCAACGCCCCCAGCCTCTTGATCACCAAGACCCCGGTGCGCAAGCTCGAGGACCTCAAGGGGTTGACGATCCGCGCGCCGGGCGTGCCCGGGGAGATCATCAAGGCCCTCGGGGGCACGGCGGCTCCCACCCCGATGATGGAGGTCTACGACGCCATCGCAAAGGGCGTGAACGACGGCGTGTGGGCGCCCTACGAGACTCTCCGCACCTTCCGGTTCGCGGAGGTCGCCAAGTATGTGACCGTCTCCTGGCAGATCGGCGCCCCGTTCCCCTTCTTCCTGGCGATGAACAAGGCGAGCTTCGAGAAGCTGCCTGCGGACCTCCAGTCCCTTGTCGACGTGATGAGCGGCGAGTATCAGGAGCGCTATGCCCTGATGTGGAACGAGATCGATTTGGCCGGCAGGGCCTACGGCAAGACGCAGGGGGTTGAGTTCATCGAGCTCTCCGACGAAGAGGCCTCCCGGTGGGAGCAGCGGATGGAGCCGGTAGTGGCGGATTATGTCAAGAGCATGGTGGCCAAAGGGTTCACGGAGGACGAGGTGAAGGGCTGGGTCGCGTACATGAAGGAGCGGATCGAGTACTGGACGGAAAAGCAGAAGGAGTACAACATTCCGTCGCCGACCGGCCCTGCCGGCATCCGACCGGAAGCCTACGTCAACTAGATCGCGTCGTCGCCTTCGCGACCCCCGCCCGGCTCGTTGCCGTGCGGGGGTCGCCGGGCAGCGGGCGCCTTTATCCAGACGGCGCGCTGCCCGCGGCGGGCGGAGCAGTCCTCCCACACGTCCCGGGCCTCCCACTCTTCCAAGGGTTCCCCATGCTTGAGAAACTCGACAGGTTCAACCGCACCGTCAGTCAGGCGGCTGAGCTGGTGGGGCTGGGCGCTCTCCTGCTCATGGTCGGGCTGACCTGCGTCGACGTTCTGGGCACCAAGCTGTTCCGGCTTCCCGTGCCGGGGTCGCTGGACGTCATGATGCTGGCGCAAGTCGTCGCCATCTCCTTCGCGGCCTCCATGGCGCTCATACAAGGCCGGCACATCGAGGTGGAGTTTGCGACCATGCTGCTGCCCCGCCGCGGCCGGGCTTTGCTCGCGTGCGTGGTCAAACTGCTCAGCCTGGTGCTCTTCGTGAGCGCCGCGTGGCATCTGTTCGTGTATGGCCAACACATGCAGGCCGGAGGCGAGGTGACCCCGACGGTCCGAATCTCCATGGCGCCATTTGCCTACGCCTGCGGTGCCGCCATGATTCCGGTGTGCCTGGTGCTCCTCCAGCAGTTCTTAGACTCTGCCCTGAGAGTGGTGAGACATGAGTCCTGAAGTCGTCGGTATCGTCGGCATCGTCCTCCTCTTGTTGCTGTTCGTCATGGGCGTGCCGGTGGCTTTCGCCATGGCGCTCGTCGGTTTCGTTGGCTTCGGCTACTTGATCGGCCCGGAAGCCGCCTTCAGCCTGCTGGCGCAGGACTTTTTCGAGACCTTCTCGTCCTACCCGCTCTCGGTCATCCCCATGTTCATCCTGATGGGCTCCTTCGCCTTCGCGTCGGGAATCAGCGAGCGGCTTTTTTCCACTACCTACAAGTGGGTCGGCAGCCTGCGCGGGGGCCTGACCCTTGCGACGGTGCTCGCCTGCGCCGGATTCGCTGCGATCTGTGGATCTACCGCGGCCACGGCCGCGACCATGGGCAGGATCGCCCTGCCGGAGATGAAGAAGTATAAGTACAACGACACGCTCGCCACCGGCACCGTGGCTGCCGCCGGAACCCTCGGGATCCTCATCCCCCCGAGTACGGTACTGATCGTCTACGGGATTCTCGTGGAGGAATCGATCGGGAAGCTGTTCGTCGCCGGCATCGTGCCCGGCGCGCTCCTGAGCCTCCTGTTCCTGATCACCGTCTCGCTCCTGTGCCTGCGGGATCCATCCATCGGCCCTCCCGGCTTGGCGACGTCTTGGGCTACCAAAGTCAAGGCTACCGGGGGCATCATCGAGGCCGTCATCCTGTTCCTCCTGGCCATCGGCGGCCTCTTTCTCGGATGGTTCGGACCCACCCAGGCCGGGGCCATCGGAGCCGGGGGTGCGCTGCTCATCGGATTGATTCGGCGGAAGCTGAGCTGGGAGAGTTTTCTGGCTACTGGCAGGGACGCCCTGCTCACCAGCTGCATGGTGCTCTTCATCATCGCGGGTGCTGTCGTCTTCGGCCATTTTCTGGCGGTCTCCGGCATCCCCTTCTTGATGGCGGACTGGGTCGGCAGCCTTCCCCTCCACCCCATGGCCGTCATGGGTGTGATCATCCTCATCTACTTCTTCGGCGGCTTCTTCATGGACTCCATGGCGCTCATCGTCGTGACGGTGCCGATCTTCTTCCCGATCGTCCAGCGCCTCGGGTTCGACCCCATCTGGTTTGGTGTGATCATCGTGCTGGTCGCGGAGATGGGAGTGATCACGCCGCCCGTAGGCGTGAATGTCTTCGTGATCAAGGGCATCGCTCCCGAAATCCCCCTCAACAGCATATTCAAGGGGATTCTACCCTTCCTCGCGGCGCTGATCCTCCTGACGACGGTCGTCCTCTTCGTCCCGGAGTTGGCGACCTGGTTGCCGAGCAAGGTGAACTAGCAGGGTGCTGAAAACCCGCTCCCTGGGTTTTCAGCTACGGGTTCTCGGGGACGGCCCCTTCGAACCCTCACAAATCACTGCGCTTTTCAAGCTCCGTGATTCGGCGCCCCATCCGTGGGGCGGGCCGCAGGCCGTTTTCCACCGGCCTGCTAGGGCGCCGTCCGAGGAGCCCGTTCGTCGCGAAAATGAGCGAGAGCACTGCTTCACTCCGCATCGAGGGCTCCACCATCATGCGAAATGGGTGAGGCACCCCCATTGCTCCCTTCGCGGCAGCTCATCGTAACATCGTGGATGGCGCAGCGATGCGCAGGGGTACCTCGACCCCGCTTTTCGTGCGGACGATGGGTTCAGGGACGGCGGCATCGAGCTGAGCTGCAAATTTGTGGTATGGGTCGACCCCTTCTTGCGGGAGACCGCCATGCGGGAATTCGTCGTTCGTCCGAATCTGGCTGACCGTCTCGTGCGGCGGCGGGGCGGGCTTCACGCCTACGAGACGTACGATCCGGTGACCACCGCGCTTCTGGTGGTCGACATGCAGAATTATTTCTTGGCCGAAGGCCACCCCGCCTGCTGCCCCGCGGCGCGCGGGATAGTCCCCGCCGTCAACCGCCTCGCCGGCACGCTGCGCGAAACGGGAGGCACGGTGATCTGGGTGGTGACCGAGGCGGACGCCGAGTCGGTGGAGGGCTGGGCCAACTTCTACGAGACCTATGGACCGGAGCTTCGGGCCAAGCGCTTGGAGCTTCTGAGGCCCGGCGGGGAGGGGTGCACGTTGTGGGCCGATCTGGACGTGCGGCCGGGCGACGAGACCGTGGTGAAGTTCCGCTACAGCGCATTCGTGCGCGCCTCCACGGACCTGGAGGACCTCCTGCGCCGCAAGGGAATGGAAACCGTCCTCGTCGCCGGGGTGGCTACGAACGTCTGCTGCGAATCGACCGCACGGGACAGCATGATGCGGGGCTTTCGCACGGTGATGGTGTCGGACGCGAACGCGAGTTTCAGCGAAGGGGAACACTCGGCTGCCCTCCTCGGGTTCATCACGTACTTCGGGGATGTGCAGTCCACGGAAGAGATCGTCCAACGCCTCCGGGCCGGCGCCGCGAGAAACGCTTCATCGGGGTAGTCTGCAATTCCGGGAGGCTCCCCGGCGGCGAGCTCGGCCCGGACCCCCGTTCTCGATTTTTCCCGGCACAACTACCACCTCGAGCGCCGAGTGGCGCGTATCTTCCCTTCGCGAGAGCTCGGGACCGTTCGGTTCACGTTCGTTTCAAGCTCTCGCCTCGTCTGTCTCTCCGCATCTCTCGGCCCGCGCTCCCGACCCGGCCTGGATGCCCCCCGGTGCAGCCCTCCCGGCCCGCGCTGTGTCCCGAGCCTCCCATTGCCCCGGTGATCGCTTGCTCCGCGGGACCGAGGGTGAGGCGAGATTCGCCCGGTGATCATGTGCCCGGTGATGATCTGTCGTCGGTAGCCCTTGCGCCCAGGCGAGGTCTTGTGTACGCTGTCGTCTCAAAATTGAGAAACTCAAAACCGAGACGCTCCGCGATGCCTTGCTCCACTGTCGCTGAAGCAGCAACGAAGGCCAACACGGACACGTTCTTGCGCCTGCTTTCCCTGCCGGAGGGTGGCCCACAGGTCGACCCCGCGGTGCGATCGGCGATGCACCTGTGGATCGTCCTCTCCCGCGCGCAAGCTTCCGTCGTGGCTCGGGAGGAGCGGGACCTGGTCCGCCACAAGCTCACGCGGGCAGAGTTCGGCGTCATGGACGCCCTCTTCTTCAAGGGGCCCCTGCTCATCGGGGAGGTCCAGCGCAAGATGCTGGTCTCGAGCAGCCGGACGACCTACCTTATCGATCGCCTCGAAAAGCGCGGGTTCGTCCAACGGAGTCCCTCGCCAGAGGACCGAAGGGCGGTCTACGCCTCGCTGACCCCGGAGGGGGAACGGTTCTTCGAGAGGATATTTGCGCCCCACGTCCTGGGGCTTGCGAAATCGCTGTCCGGCTTGACGATGGAGGAGCAAGCCGAGGCCGATCGACTGCTCAAGAAGCTGGGGCTCGGCGCGGCCCGGCTGACGGAATCCGAAACTCAGGCGTGAGGGCCGCGCCGAGAGTCACTTCGAGTCCCTCCGGACGACGGCGCCACGAACGGCACCGGAGTCCCCACCCTAGATCGAGGAGAGAGACCCATGCGCAAGACCCTCAGAGCCCTGGCCTCCACGTGCCTGGTCCTGGCCGTCGTCGGCCTGCCGCTCATGGCCCACGCCCAGAAGGTAGAGAAGATCAGAATCGGCACCATCGCTCCGCCGACGAACGGCCACACCAGGGGGCTCGAGGCCATGGCGGAATTCGTGCGCGAGAAGACCAACGGCCGCCTCGACATCTCGGTATTTCCCCTCGGCCAGCTCGGCAACGAGCCGTCCATGGCCTCCCAGGTTCAGTCGGGCAGCCTCCAGATGGTCTCCTCGACCACGAGCGTCCTCGAGAACTTCGTGCCCGAGGCGGCGGTGGTCGACCTGCCCTTCCTGTTCCCGGACCTCGAGACCGCCCACGCGGTGCTCGACGACCCCGAGGTGAAGGCCAAGATCTTCTCCTACTTCCCCAAGAGGGGCTTCGTAGGGCTGGGCTTCGCCGAGGACGGCATGCGGCAGACCCTGAACGCCAAGAAGCCCGTGCGCAGTCCCGAGGACTTCAAGGGGCTCAAGATCCGCACGATGACCTCCCCCATCATGCTCGATACCTTCAGGGCCTTCGGCGCGTCGCCGGTGGGGATCCCGTTTCCCGAGGTGTACAGCGCCCTGCAGACCGGCGTGGCAGACGGCGTCAACGCGTCCATGCTCGTCTCCGCCCTGATGAAGTTCCCGGAAGTGACCAAGTACCTGACGAAGTACAACTTCCACATGAACGCGCCGATCCATGCCGCCAACATCGATTGGTGGAACTCGCTCAGCGCGGAGGACCAGAAGATCATCCTGGACGGCATGGAGATGGCCATCCAGCTGAACCGCAAGCTCAACGCCGACTTCACGGCGAAGCTCCCGCCCAGGGGGGAGATGTCGGTGGACGAGTACCTCAAGAGCCAGAACGTGGAGGTCGTCGAGCTCACCGAGGCGGAGCGAGAGGTCTTCAAGCAGGCCGCCGCCCCGGTGTGGGACGCCATGCGCAAGAAGATCGGCAGCGAGCTGATCGACTTCATGGTGGCCAAGGTCGAACAGCACAAGAAGAAGTAGCCGGTCGGCTTTCGCGCTGACGGGAGAGGCCGGGGAGCGTTCCGCCCCGGCCTCTCCGCTTCACAAGGAGGTCTCCCCGTGCGAAGCATCCTGGCCTGGCTCAACCGGCTGGAAGAGCTTGCTCTCACCGTGACCCTGCTGGTTCTGGCGGTGATCGCGTTCGCCCAGGTGGGGAGCCGATACCTCCTGGGCATCAGCTTCGACTGGTTCGAGGAGGGGGGCCGGTTTGTCGGGGTGTTCATCACCTTCCTGGGGGCGAGCATCGGCGCGAAGCGCGGGGCCCACTTTTCCATGGATGCGCTGGTGGGCGCCCTCAGCCCCGGGAAGGCGAGGGTCCTGCGGGTGGCCGTCGCCGTCTTCAGCGGGTGCGTCTTCGCGCTGGTGGCCTGGTACGGGTTTCGCATCGTCGGAAGGGCCCACCGGTTCGGTTCGACTTCGGCGGCACTCGGCGTGCCCATGTATCTGGTGTACCTGACTATCCCCGTGCTCTCGATCAGTATCGCCGTACGCTTCTTCCTGACCTCGATCGGCCTCCTGCGAGCTCAGCCCGCCGCGGGAGGGAAGTAAGCCATGATTGTCACCATCGCTATCAGTTTCGCCGGCTTGATGATCCTCGGCGTGCCCATCGCCGTGATGTTGATCGCCGTCACGGGCATCGCAGTGGTACTGCACACCTCGACCCCGCTGCACATCATCCCGGAGCAGCTCTTCAATGCGCTGGACTCCTTCGTGCTCCTGGCCGTGCCCTTCTTCATCCTGGCCGGGGCCATCATGGCAAAGGGCTCGATCGCGAAACGGCTGATCGCCTTCCTGAACAGCCTGGTGGGCTGGGTGCCCGGCGGCCTGGCCGTGGCCGGGGTCGGCGCCTGCGTCTTTTTCGCTGCCATATCCGGCTCGGGCATGGCCACCATCGCGGCCATCGGCGGCCTGATGCTGCCGGCGCTCAAAGAAGCGGGG
>CAZYJP010000012.1:0-1474 GCA_964647795.1 uncultured Thermodesulfobacteriota bacterium | reverse complement strand
GACCACGGCCGGCTCTCTGGGCATCGTCATCCCGCCGTCCATCCCCATGATCCTGTACTGCCTGGTCATGAATACGTCGGTGGCCGAGATGTTCATGGCCGGCATCCTGCCGGGGCTCATGATCGGCGGGATGCTCGCGGTGACCACGCTGGTCCTGGGGTATCGCAACAACTGGCGAGCGGCGCAGCGCCCCTCCCTGTCCGACATCCTCCGGACGGCGCGAGAGGGAGTGTGGGCGATCCTCCTCCCGGTGGTGGTCCTGGGGGGGATCTACTCCGGGGTCTTCACAGCCACGGAAGCGGCGGCCGTCAGCGTGGTCTATGCCATCTTCGTGGAGGTCTTCATCCACAAAGACTGCACCCTTCGGGAGCTGCCCGCGGCGTGCCTGGATGCCTGCGTGCTCTCCTCCTGCATGCTGATCCTGTTGGCCGGCGCTCTCACCTTCAACTGGCTTCTCACCATCGAGCAGATTCCCATGCGCCTGGCGGATTTCACCCTCCAGTACATCCACAGCCCGTGGATGTTCTTGTTGGGGGTCAACCTGCTGCTCTTGGTGCTGGGCTGTTTCATGGACAGCGTGAGCGCAGTGCTGGTCCTCGCGCCGCTCTTCCTGCACACGTTGCAGGCGTACGACATCGATCTGGTGCACTTCGGCATCGTGATGATCCTGAACATGGAGTTCGGGATGCTGACGCCGCCCTTTGGATTGAATCTCTTCGTCTGCATGGGCATCAGCGGGGAGCGCATGGAGGAGGTGGGGCGCTCCGTCATCCCCTTCTTGCTCCTGCTGCTCGCGTCCCTGGCGCTCATCACGTACGTCCCCAGCATCTCGCTGATCCTCCCGGAGATCTTCTTGCGGTGAGACGACGGCAGCGGTTTGCCAGGTGACCCACTGACCGGAGGGCGCGGGGGCAACTCCACTGGAACCGAGGAGGAAGACAAAAGGGATGGACTTGCAGACCGAGACCTTCTTCGCGCCGGATGCCCTTGCGGGGTCCGAAGGGTCGAACCCGTTCGGAGTTCGCCTTGCGCCCGCGGCCGTGACCGTTACCCGGTTGCCCGGCGGGGAAATGCTCCTTCGCTCCCCGATGGAATTGGGGCCTTACCCTCGCAACATCTGTGAGCACCTGCGCCGATGGGCTCGCGAAGCACCGGATCGCCCCTTCCTCGGGGAGCGTCACCCCGAGGGGGGGTGGCGAAGGGTCACTTACGCAGACGCTCTGCGGCAGGCGGAGTGCATCGCCCAGGGGTTGCTCGACCGAGGCCTCAGCGCCGAGCGGCCGGTGATGGTCCTCTCCGAGAACAGCGTCGACATCGGCCTCCTGGAATTGGCGTGTCTCTATGTCGGCATCCCGTTCTCGCCGATCTCTTCCGCCTACTCGGTGGTGAGCCAGGACCACGAGAAGCTCCGGCACGTGTTCGACGTCGTTCGTCCCGGCCTCGTGTACGCCGCCTCCGGCAGGCGATTCGCCAA
>CAZYJP010000011.1:0-19576 GCA_964647795.1 uncultured Thermodesulfobacteriota bacterium | reverse complement strand
GGCTGCACACACTCTCTTTCCATCTCCCCTGAGCTCGCCCTCAGGCTGCCCCCCTCCCCAGTCGGCGAAGATAGTTCTTGATGGGAATGGCGCCGGTGATGTGACTCATATCGTCGAGGACGAGGATCGGCAGCGCCCGCTCGGCCGCGTCCACGAGACCGTGCCAGGCCAGATGCGCCAGGGCGTCGGCGTTCTCCGGGCCGAGGACCTCGACCGCCACCCCAAGCAGGGGCAGGTCCACGTGCTGCTTCACATAGTCACACTTGCCGCAGTTTTCCTTGGTGAAGAGGGTCATGGGGAGGCCTCCGGAGGAGTTGTCAGGGAGCGGTCGTCAGCTTCGGTGATCGGTGAACCGGTGCGGGCGGGAGCAGGCGTCTCACGCCTCAGAGCCCACCGGTCGCACGTCACCCCTCACCCGTCATTCGTCGCCTCTGAAACGGCGGACGCGGCGAAAAACCCCTTGTTGCGCATGCGGTCGTGGAGCTCACCGAGCTTGCCCTTGTTCCAGGAGTTGATCTTCGTGAAGTAACCGGTGATCCGGGTGATCCCCTCGACCTCGTCACTCCCGCAGCGGGGGCACTCGGCCTCCAGCCCACGGGAAGTGCGGCCGCAGGCCATGCAGGAGGTGAACTCGGGACTGAAGGCGATCTGGTCGTTGTGGGTGTTCCGAAAGACCTTCTCCACGAAGTTTGCGAGGCTCTCCGGCGAGGGCTTCTCCTCCCCGAGCCAGACGTGGGTGATGGCTCCGGCCTCGATCAGCGGGTGGAACAAGCCCTCGGCGCGGACCCGCTCGACGGCGTTCTGGGGGCTCCCGACGTGGAGTTGGGTGGAGTTGGTGTAGTACACCTCCCCCCGGGAGAGGTCGCCCCGGACCGTGTGACCCGCCTGGGGGGAATGGTACTTCAGATCGAGCTTGGCGAAACGATAGGCGGTGGACTCGGCCGGGGTCTGCTCCAGCACGAAGTGCATGCCGTGACGCTTGCTGAGCTTCTCGGTCACGAGCTTCATGTGGGCGATGACCTTCAGGCCGAGCTTGAAGGCGGCGTCGCCTTCGTGGAGCTCTTGCCCGAGGTGCACCTTCACGAGCTCGTTGAGCCCCACCATCCCGATCAGGTAGCTCACCCGGTGCATCCGAAGGTAGGGCTGGCCGTCGCGATTCATGCACAGCAGACCCAGGGGGCCGCGGTCGCCTTGGCTGAGGAGCTTCTCGATGAAGGCCTTCTTCTCGAGGTGGGCTTTGCAGGCAAGCTCGATCAACTCGGTGAGGTGCCGGAAGAGGCGTCCGTCGTCGCCTCCCGCCCGGTAGCCGATTCGGGGCAGGTTGAGCGTCACGTTCTGGAGAGCCGAGTAGCGCATCTTCCAAGGCTGCTTGGCGTCGTCGAGATCGGACTTCTCCAGCTTGAAGGAGAGCCGGCAGCACTCGGAGATCTTCGCGGTCTCGCCCCGGTCGAAGACGAAGTAGGTATTACCCTTCTCCGCCGAGACTTCACAGATCCGGCGTAGGAACTCCCGGTGCCCCTCGGTCTGGAAGAATTTCTCGGTGATGTGGACGAGGGGCTTCGGGAAGAAGAACGGCCGGCCCGAGGCGTCTCCCTCCCGGTATACCTCGAAGAGGAACGTCACGAAGCGCTGGGCCTCCTTCTCGTATTCCTTATATGTCCTGCCCGTGAACTCCCCGCCGGGGCCGATGGCAGGCACGTCCTCGAAGTGCTTGGGGACCTCCCAATAGAGATTGATGTCGCTGAAGATCGCCTGCCCGCCCCGGGCCACGGCCTGCTGGGAGTACTCGTAGATCAGCATCTGGGCGAGCTGCTTCACATCCCGGTCGCTCATGCCCGCGAGGTAGGGGGCGAAGAAGAGATTCACGGCGTCCCACCCGATGGCACCGGCGAAGTTCGACTGGAGAGCGGCGGAGAACTTGACCATGTGCGCCAAGAGTACCTCGGCGTGCTTGGCCGGTCTTGCGTTGGCCAGGCTGTTCGGCAGGTTCAGGCCGAACTTCTTCAGGTACTCCAGACTCTGGCCCGAACAGTAGGGCCTGTCGATGAACCCCAGGTCGTGGAGGTGCACGTCACCCCGCATGTGGGCGTCGGCGACGTCCTGGCCGAAGACCGCGAGCAGGGCGTACTCCTTCTTGATGTTCTCGGCCAGTGTGAGATTGGTGGCCTCGGGACCGTGTGGTACGTTGGCATTCTCCTTGTTGGGCTGGACCAGGAGCTGCTCCACGTCGAACAGGGGCATGCCCAGCCGGGTGTGCATCCGGCGGGCGCTCTCCAGGCCGAGCTCGATGAGTTTGGCGTCGACCAACTCGCGGATGAGAGGCGCCGTGAGGACCTCGATCTTCGAGCGCTGGATCACGCCCTCGACCGCCAGGGCCACCTCCTGGGCGGTATCCTCGTCGAGGAGAGTTTCCCGCATCAGCGCATCGACGATCCGCTGCCGGTCCCAACCCAGGATCTCCATGTCGGAGGTCCGGACGAAGAGCACCTTGTCCGTCGCGTCGCTGGATGGACCCGGGGGCCGGCGTCCGAACTCCATGACTTCGCCCATGCCGATCTCCTTCTTTTGCCTGAGATATCGAGCGCTTAGAAAAACAGGAACAACTACATTTGGTAGGATGCCTCGGAGGATACCACAACATGTTGTGCCCTGGAACCCCAAAGATCGGTCCTCGTGCCGTTTCCCTGGTCCGCCAGGGGTGGCCGGAGGCATCGACGCCGGTCGGGTCGGCCGCCGGGCGGAGGCCGGTCCCCGGGGGAGCCCCTCGGGGCGCTCTTCCGAGGGCCCCTTTTTCTTGCGCCCTCGTGGGCCCTTCATTATGCTGCAGCCTCCCCCCCGGCGGACTCCGAAATCTGTGACCTTTGCTGTGCGCCGGCATCTACAGAGTCGTCTGATGAACGAAAGCGAACTGGTGGAGCAAGCCCGGCAGGGCGATTTCGATGCCTTCGAAGTACTGGTGAACGCGTCGGAGGGAAAGGTCTACGGCCACCTGCTGCGGTTGGTCGGGAACCCGGACGACGCGCGGGAGCTGCTGCAGGAGACGTATCTGAGCGCCTACCGGCACCTGAAGACGTTCAAGGGGGACTCGGCGTTTTCGACGTGGGTGTACCGCATCGCGACCAACCACGCCTTCATGCGCCTTCGCAAGAAGAATCCGGAGACCGTGGGCCTGGACGAGATCACGGTGCCGAGCCACGAGGAGCTCCAAGGCCGCACCATTTCGGACTGGGCGGTCAACCCGCGTGACGCGGTGCTGCGCAAGGAAGTTCGCTCGATCCTGGACCGGGCGATCCAGGCCCTGCCGGCCCCCTACCGGGCGGTGGTGGTCTTCCGCGACGTGCAGGGCTTGGACACCAGGGAGACGGCAGAGATCTTGGGGCTCTCGGAGGGGGCCGTGAAGACCAGGCTGCACCGGGCGCGGCTCTTCCTCCGGGAAGCCTTGAACCCGTATTTCGAGGGCGAGGTCGCAGGGGACGGGACGGGAGAGCGATGACGCAAGGACTGGACTGCCGAGAGATCCTCGACAACCTCTCGGCCTACATCGACGAAGAGCTCGACGTCGGCCTGTGCGAGGAAATCCAGCGACACATGGAGGGGTGCAATCCCTGCGTCGCGTTCCTGAACACCCTGAAGAAGACGGTCGTGCTCTACCGCTCCTCCGCCGAGCAGGATGCCATGCCGGAAGAGGTCCACATCGACCTGCACCGCTTCCTTCGCAAGCGCTGCCGAGAAAGCGCAGAGGGATAGGCAGATGGAAGCGCTCCTATGGATCGTCGTGATCGTCGCCCTCTTCGCGTTCCTTGCCCGGGGTGGGGGGTGAGGGAGTTGCTGAGCCGCCGGTCGGCGGCACGATGGTTTCCCGCTCCAAACTCGTTCCGACACTGCTCCTGAGGAGAAGCCCATGGCTACCGAAAAGGTCCTGAACGTCACCGACGCCGACTTCGAGCAGCAGGTGCTCAAGGCCGCGCAGCCCGTCCTCGTAGACTTCTGGGCCGCGTGGTGCGGCCCTTGCCGGATGATGGGTCCGGTGGTGGACGAGCTGGCCGCCGCCTACGACGGCAAGGTCGTGGTCGCAAAGATGAACGTCGACGAGAACCCCCAGACCCCGGCAAAGTACGGCGTGCGGGGGATTCCCAACCTCAAGCTCTTCAAGGGCGGCGAGGTGGTCGACGAAATCGTCGGGGCGGTGCCCCGGCAGAAGCTCGAAGAAGTGATCAAAAAGGCTCTCTGATGCCGCTTTTCGACTTTCTTTGCCCGGCCTGCGGCGAGCGTCTGGAGGTTCTGGCCCGCTCGGCAGAGACGGCGCCCCCTCCCGAATGCCCCAGCTGCGCTACCGTCATGAGCAAGCAGTTCGCCCCGGTGGCGGCTCACACCAGAGGCCGGGGGGCCGGGTGCGCAGCGCCCCGGAGCGGTTTTTCCTGAGGCTGAGAGCTGGAGCCGGTCGGCTCCCTCTGAGGCAGAACGGCCCGAGTCCGCTGCCGGAGAGTCGTGGGCCCTGAAGATGCCGTCTCTCTGGAGAAGGTGCGTCCTCTTGATGTTGGTGCTCCTCTGGTCGGGGTGCTCGGGGGAATCTGCGCCCCAGCGGCCCGACCGGCGGGACGCGCCGGACTTCGCCTTGACCACCCTCGACGGTGGGCGAGTGGCCCTCTCGGACTACCGGGGCGAGGTCGTGCTCCTGGATTTCTGGGCTACGTGGTGCCCTCCCTGCCGAACCAGCATTGCGCACAACGTGGCGCTCCAAGAGAAGTACGGCCCCAAGGGGTTTACGGTCCTGGGCTTGAGCCTCGACAAGAACCCCGAGGATGTCGAGCAGTTCCTCAAGCGGCAGACCGTCAACTTCCCGATGATGTACCTGGACGAAAGCACCCGCCAGGCATACGGGGGAGTCCCCACGATCCCCTACTCGGTCCTGATCGATCGCGCCGGACGGATTCGCCAGAAGAAGATGGGGTTCAGCCGGGAGTTGGCGGAAAGCATGGAAAAGGCGATCGACAGGCTCCTCGACGAAGGGGCTGCCGCGCCCTATGGCTCCTGAGAGCCGCCCCTGCGCCAACTCGAGGTCCGTCCCATGAGCCAGATCACCCGTCTCACCCTCGGCCTGCTCCTCCTGTCCGCCCTGGCGGGGGGGCTCGGGTGCTCCGCAACGGAGGAACCCCAAGCCCCGCGTGCGGCTCCGGATTTTTCCCTGAGGGCCATCGACGGCGACCGCGTTCGGCTGTCCGAACACCGGGGACAGGTCGTGCTCCTGGACTTCTGGGCCACGTGGTGCGCCCCTTGCCGCGTCTCGATTCCCCACCTGGTGGAGATGCAGAACAAGTACCGGAGGGACGGCCTCGCAATCATCGGGATGAACATGGATCACGACGGCGACGACCTCGCCGCGTTCCTCCGCCAGAACACGCTCAACTACGCCATCGTGAAGGTCACGGACGAGGTGAGGGCAGCCTACGGGGGCGTGACCTCGATCCCGGTCGCCTACGCGGTGGACCGCCACGGGATGATTCGCAAGAGGTTTCTCGGCTACGACAACCGTATCGCCAAGGACATGGAGCAGACGATTCAGACCCTGCTCCGCGAAGCCCCCTGACCCGTAGCAGTCCCACAGGCTCCGACGTGGTGGTCAGCCGGGTGGGCCCAACGCGCGAAGAAGCCGGTGGTGCCCGTAACCCAGGCCTGCCAGCCGCCCCAGAATCTCCCGGTAGGTCGACTCCTCCATCGTCGGGGTGCGGCTCAGGATCCAGAGATACCTCCGAGAGGGGTGCCCAACCGCGGCATACTCGTACTCCGGCCCCAGGTCGATGATCCAGTAATCCCCGTAAAACGGCCGGAAGAAGCTGACCCTGAGCTTGGCATGGGTCTCTCCGTCCACGATCTTCGCGACGCCCTTCGCGCTCCTCACCCTCCCGTCCGGCCCGCCTTCGCGGCACTCGTTCAGGACATCGATTCGCCCGTCATCCCGCAGGGTGTATGTGGCCGTGCTCGCGTAGCACCCCTCCTGGAAGCGGTTGGGATACCGTGCGATCTCGTGCCACGTGCCCAGGTATCGGGCCAAGTCCACTCGCGGCACCACGGGGAGCGTCTGCCCGGGACTGCGGGTGTGACACCCCCCCACCAGCCCTGCGCCCAGCCCCACCGCACAGCCCAGCGCAACGCGCACCTTACGGCCGGCCCCCATCTCAGCGCACCGCCAGCACGGGGCACGGCGCCGTCATGAGCACCTTGTGCGCCACGCTTCCGAGAAGGAGGCCCTCCAGGTCTGAGAGCCCCCGAGTCCCCAGGACGATCAGGTCGCACCCCTCCAATCGGGCCACTTCACACACCTGTTCGGCGGGGTCTCCCTCGACGACCCTCTCCTCGAAGCGCACCCCGGCTTCCTCGAACATCCGGCGGAAGGGATCGAGCAGTTCCTCGACCCGTCCCGCGATCCGGTCCAGCATGCGCTGGTAGTACGGTTCCCCCAGATACTCGGGGACACCCTTGCGGCAGTGGAAGAGGAGCACGCTGGCCCCGCAGAACCGGGCGAGCGAGGTACACCGCCCCGCCGCCTCCGCCGCACTCTGGGACTCGTCCAGCGCCATCAGGATCTTCCGGAACCCGCCGTCGCCCATGGTTTCCATCCTCCCTTCGTTCGTCGGGTGCTCCGCCTCGCGGCGTCGCCCCGGGAGTCTCCCCCACTCTACCGTCCCCACCCGGCCCCCTCAACCCCGGCCCAACCCCGGCTGCGCCACGTGACAGCAAGCACGCCGGGGCCTTTCCTTCTGGTTCATCCGGGAAATGACCGGATCCTCCCTACCCTGGTAGAGGCGAAGAGAACTGCCCCCTGGGTGCCCGACTCCGCCGGAGCCTCCCCCGCGCCACTGCCGGGAGGAGACCTCACCCCCGCGTCAGGACCGCCGCCGTCCGACACCCCTCCGCCCGTGCCCGTCCCTCCTTTTCGTAAAGTCCTCCGGAAATCAGTCGATAAGCCGACAGTCGGTGACGGACTCACCCCCGCACGGATTGCGAAACCGCCATGGCCACCTTGCTCATCGTCGATGACCGCCTACCGAATCGGATGCTCTTAGAGAAGCTTTCGTCCCTCCTCAATGGCGTAAAACTGATAAGGACTTTCAGCGACCCTCTTCAAGCGCTTCGTTGGGCAAAAGCCAATGTGCCGGATCTTGTGCTTGTAGACTACAAAATGCCAAGCTTGGACGGTGCAGAATTTACAAGGCGATTTCGGGAATTGCCTGATTGTGAAAGCGTTCCGCTGGTAATCATAACTTCAGCAGAGACAAGAGAAGTAAAACACCTAACGCTGAAGTCAGGGGCGACGGACTTCCTTACAAAGCCCATAGATGCCTACGAATTTCGCGCGCGCTGCGAGAACATGCTACGCCTGCGCCAACAACAGAAACTCCTCCAGGAGCGGGCCTCCTGGCTCGAATTTCAGGTCCAGGAGGCCACCCAAGAGGTACGCGAACGCGAATTCGAAACGCTGCTGCGGTTGGCCAAGGCCGGTGAATTCCGTGACGAGGATACCGGCCTTCACGTCGTCCGCATGGCGAAATTCTGTCGGATCATCGCTCAGAATCTGGGTCTTTCCGGGGAGGAGTGCGACATCGTGGAGAGGTCGGCTCCCATGCACGACATCGGCAAGATCGGCATCTCCGACACCATTCTCATGAAACCCGCCCGCCTGGACCCGAGCGAATTCGAACTGCTGAAGACGCATACCACCATAGGCTACGAAATTCTGAAGGGAAGCCCTTCCAAATACCTCCAGATGGGGTCACTGATCGCCCTCGCCCACCACGAACGCTATGACGGGCAGGGCTACCCGGCCGGGCTGCGCGAGCACGAAATCCCCTTGCCGGCTCGAATCGTCGCCGTTGCCGACGTGTTCGATGCGCTCATTTCCAGGCGGCCGTATAAGAAACCGTGGTCGTTTGGGGAAGCACTCGCGGAGTTGCACCAGCACAAGGGCCGGCACTTCGACCCTTGCTGCGTCGACGCATTTTGCAAGGAATTGGGGAGCGTACAGGAAATACTGAAACGCTTTGGCTCCGGAGACACGGGGTGGGACGCGATTTCGTGCACCGCCTGAGGACGGCTGCTTCCCGGGTGGGGGACCGTCTGTGTGGGCCCTTTCGGAACCGCCCTGACTCGGAACACGAGCAGTCGCTGGTGCGGCTCGGTCTCGGCCTGGCGGCCAGCATCTACCTCGCCGTCACCACGTATCACGACGGCAGCATCGATCCCCACGGAAGGTACTCCCTGTGGCTGGCGACCATTTTCCTCCTGATGGCCATCTCATGGCTGGCTTGGATCGCCGTTCGGCCGGAAAGATGCCCCCTTCGAAGAGTCTTGGGCATCTTGAGCGATCTGGGTGCGTGCTGTGCAGCCATGTACCTTGTTGGACGGAGCGGCGCGCCGTTCTATGTCATCCTCCTCTGGGTCATCTTCGGGAATGGTTTTCGGTACGGCCAACCCTACCTTGCGACGGCAGCCGTCTTGGGCGCCCTAGGGTTCGGCACGATCGCCACGGTGACTCCCTTCTGGCGTTCGCAGCCCCAACTCTCCTTCGGACTGTGGATCGGTCTGATCGTGCTGCCACTGTATGTGTCGTCCCTCCTACGCAGGCTGACCAACGCGGTCAATCAGGCCCAAGAAGCGAGCCATGCCAAGGGGCAGTTTCTTGCGAACATGAGTCACGAGGTTCGAACTCCCCTCAACGCGGTACTTGGGAGCGCGGATCTGCTGGAGACGACTTCGCTGACACGCAACCAATCAGAGTTGGTGCACACCATCCGGTCTTCTGCAGGAAACCTCCTGTCCCTCGTTGAGAATGTTCTAGACCTTTCCAAGATCGAAGCAGGAAAGTTCCAGGCTCAGAAGATCGATTTTGATCTGTACATGCTACTGCACGATTTGATGTACGTCTTTCTGCCGCAATCCAATGGTCAGGGAGTACGCCTGGCTCTTCACGTCAGTCCCGAAATGCCCTTCCGAGTGCGGGGAGACCCGACGCTCCTGCGGCAAGTCCTCGTGAATCTCATAGGCAATGCGCTCAAATTCACCGAGGAAGGGAGCGTGGAAATCACCGTAGGGGCGGAGATTCAGGATGAAACGTCGGTCGTTGCCCGGATCGACGTCTGCGACACCGGACCGGGCATCGCTCCTGCTTTTCAAGCGAAGATATTCGAACGTTTCATGCAAGCCGACCCCTCCATCACGCGGCGCCACGGCGGCAGCGGTCTGGGTACCGCGATCGCGCGAGAGCTCGTGGAGCTGATGGGGGGCAAGATCGGCCTTCAGAGCACACTCGGGGCGGGCAGCACCTTCTGGTTTACCGTGCCCCTTGCCAGACAGACAGACCAGGATGTCCCGAGCCCGCTCGACGCGCCCCTGCCGCGCAGGGGCCGCGCAATCATTGTCGCCCCACCCTCCGAGGCCTTGCAGAGCCTTCAAAGCTGGCTGGAGGGCTGGTCTCTCGAGTCAGCCCTCGTGGAAACGGGAGCCCAGGCCCGCAGTCGAATGATTGCTGCAGCGGGGGAGGGGCAACCCATGGATTTCGCGATTGTTTCGGGAAGTCACCTGGGCGTGGACACCCACGAATTCGCGGCTCTCGTAAAGGGCGACCCCCTGATCCGGAGCGTGCGCCTGATCCTCCTGACAGAGCTCCCGATCGATCGTGAACATTCGATTCCTCCCGGCTACGAGACGGCAATCCGATGGCCGGCGGCAAAATCCACCGTCTTCAATGCCATCCACTTCATACGTGCCATGGAGGATCCAGGCGCCCCCGTGGTCCGGCTCCGGGACCCCCAAGACACGCCCAAGGCCCAAGGGTGCGGGTACAAGATCCTGGTGGCCGAGGACAACCCCGTGAACCAGAAGATCATCAGCAAGATCCTGGAGCAGGCGGGTCACACGGTTCGGATCGCACCGGACGGAGAGGAGGCGTTGGAAGCCCTGGAGAGTCAGCAATTCGATCTTGCGCTGCTCGACCTTCACATGCCCGGCATGAGCGGACTCGAGGTGGCCAAGACTTACCGCTTCATGGCCCCGCGCGGCGAAGGCATTCCCCTCGTGGCGCTGACGGCCGATGCCCTGCCCCAAACCCAGGCGAATTGCGCCGCAGCCGGTTTCCAGAGGTTCCTGAGCAAACCCGCAGGGGCCGCGGCTCTTCTAGAGGTTGTCAATACGACGGCACGTCGGGGGCAGAGCACTTCCCCCATGCTCGTCGAGGCGAGTGGAGATTTGCCCCCCGGGAGGGCGCCGGGCCGCGCGGTCCTGGACGAGGCGGTACTTCGAGACCTCGAGGACCTCGACGATGGAAAGGCCTTCGTGAACGACCTCATCGAGGTGTTCGTCGTAGACGCCGAACAGATCCTACGGGAGATCGATCACGCCGTGCACCGGGCAAACCTCGATACCTTCCGCGATCTTGCACACGCCTTGAGGGGCAGCGCCAGCACGGTCGGCGCCGTCGAACTGCACGAAGTCGCCGCGCGAGCAAGCTCGGTGACCGTTCAGGAGCTTCGCATCCGTGGACAGGCCTACGTGGACGAGGTGCGCGGGGCATTGGAAACGACCCGGGCGCACCTCATGCACCGCAGCTCGGTTTCGAGGCGACTGCTTCCCTGAAGCCGTCTTCTCTCATATCAGGCCTCCCTCTCCAGGCAGACCCCGGAATCCCCAACCTGCGGAGTGTTTCGTGCTTGGGCTCTCGCCAGGCGCTCCATCATGCGCAGATCCCGGCCTTCGAGCTTCAGGGCTGCCTCCACCCAAATCTCTGTTACGTCGATCAATTCCTCGTAACTCATTGGGTTGACTCGCTCTCGAATACGGCACAAGGCACCCTGAGCGTTCCGACGCTTCCGATGGCTCCGCATGAACTCCGCGACGACCCGTTCCCCTTCCCCGTCCGGCGCCACCACGTCAACCAGGCCCAGCTCGTGGAACTCGCTCGCGGTGTGAAGCTCCCCCCCCATTATGATTCGCTCCGCCCCCGCTGAAGAGATGCGGCGCGACAGAATGCTGTAGGCGCCCATCCCGGGTACCAGATTGAAGAGGACTTCCGGCAACCCGAACTTCGCACTTTCCTCGGCGATGATGACGTGACTGGAGAGCGCCGCCTCGCACCCCCCTCCCAACGCATCACCCTGTACCAAAGAGATCGTCGTCAGACCCGCCCCCAAACCGACGGCATTCGGATACAGCACATCGATGCATGCTCTTGCGTAGCGCAGAAGGGCCTCACGATTACGGGCTTTGATCAGGTTGACAAACAGCCTAAGATCTCCGCCATAATTAAATACACCTGAAATCGATGAGGCAAGAATCAAATATTCAATAGTTGAGGCGCTCTTGTCGGGATGTTTACTGGATGCCAACCTTGCAGCTCGAACCTGAAAGCGCCTCAATTCCCCAAGCACCTGTTCATTGAAGCAGGGCAATGGCTTCGTATTCAAGTAATACCAGGCCGCTCGCGCTTCCGGGTCATAGCGGACGTCCAACTGCTCGTATGCCCCAAGTACCGGCATAACCTGAATGTTCGTCAAGAGCGTCTCCTCCTGCACACCGGCTCCTCGGCGAAAACAAACCTGTCCCGCATCGGACCCGGTGGCTCGTGCCCCCGTCATTCCCACAGAAAGCAACGATGGCGCCTCTCCCCGGCCCGACCAAAAATCTGAGCCGCAGGGAAGTTGCACCGGACTTGGTCACGCCGCCGAACACGGCGTGATGACACCCGTTCCGAACGCACTCTCGCTAGAAAGCCAGGAAACCCATTTCAAGACTTGACTTCTATGCTCGAAGGGGGAACTTACCCTTCATCCCCTGAAAAGAGGTCGATCGCTCTCTCACTGGGACAGTCGAGCATCGGCCTCGAATCATAGCGCAGAATCTCCGGCCATGGGAACAATAATGCGTTGCCGACGTCAGGCTTGAGCCTTTCGGTCTCGGAAGATCTCAAAGGTTGGAATACATGAAAGAGCCGACGCGTGCGGCTCAGCAGATCCAGGATAGGTCGGTTGTCCCGAAGATGTTTCTGGCAAGTTTTGAATCCGCACCTTGGCTGATATCCACAAGCCTTAGTGGATACAGCCGGTTTCCACCCGCTACATCTTGTGGCCAGACCGGTCAAGGAGTCGTCTTCGGCGTGCGGCGGCGCCCGAGAAAGACGCCCCTCCCCTTCCCGGCCCCCGCCCTCACGGCTCTCAAGCTGAGGGCCGCCCGCTGATCCCGGCATGTTCCCGAGGAAAGCCGCGGGGAGACCTACCTCACCAGGGGCAGCACGGCGCGAAACTCGTCGGTCCCCGCCTTCCCGAGAACCTCGTAGAGGAACATCTCGGTGCAGGTCACGACCGCTCCGGCCTGCCGCAGGCGCTCCAGGGCCACCACCCGGTTCTCGGGCGCCCGAGACCCCACGGCGTCGGCCACCACGTGGACCTCGTACTCCGAGAGCGCCTGGAGGACGGTCTGGGCCACGCAGATGTGGGCTTCGACCCCGCACACCACGAGAGTTCCCCGGCCCAGCGCTCCGAGGCTCTCCCGGAAGACGCCGCTCCCCAGGCACCCGAAGGCTGCCTTTCCCACCGGCGCCAGCCCCGGGAGCTCGGCACGAATCGCGGCGGCGGTCTCCCCGAGCTTCTCCTGCTCGGCCCACAGAATCGGGATCCCCACGATCCGCGCGAACTTGGCCAGCTTCACGATGGACGAGACCACGCGCTCCCCCTCGTGGATGTGGGGCAAGAGCCTGTCCTGCACGTCGACCACGACGAGCACGCAGTCGTTCCGGTCGGCCATCGCAACCTTTCTCCGCTCCATCCCGTGTCTCCTCTCCCTCTTCCCCCGTCGCCGTCTTCCCCTGGGAACATTTTCGGGTAGGCTGGGCCCGAGGACCCCTGACCCCCTGCCTCCCCCAAGGAAACCACGAATGCTCGATTCGCGCCACACCAACCGGCTTTCTCGGGAAAAAAGCCCCTACCTCCTCCAGCACGCCCACAACCCCGTGGACTGGTTTCCCTGGGGAGACGAAGCATTTGCCGAGGCTCGGGCCCGGAACAAGCTCGTCTTCCTCTCCATCGGGTACTCCACCTGCCACTGGTGCCACGTGATGGAGCGGGAGAGCTTCGAGGACCGGGAGGTCGCGGCGGTGCTCAACACTCTCTCCGTGCCGGTCAAGGTGGATCGGGAGGAGCGCCCCGACGTGGACCACGTCTACATGGCGGTCTGCCAGGCGCTCAACGGAAGCGGCGGTTGGCCCCTCACCGTGCTCCTGACCCCGGACCGGGTGCCCTTCTTCGCCGGGACCTACTTCCCCAAGCACAGCCGCCACGGGAGGATCGGCGTGGTGGAGCTGGTGCGGCAGGCGGCGGCCCTGTGGGAGCAGGACCCCGAGAGGGTCCGCCGGTCCGGGCAGGAGATCGTGGAGCGGCTCCGAAGCGCCGGCGACCCCATCGGGCAGCCGGGGAGCCTCTCCCCCGACCTCGCGGCCGCCGCCACAACCCTCTTCCGGGAGCAGTTCGACCCCACCCACGGCGGATTCGGGCCTGCGCCGAAATTCCCGACCCCCCACAACCTCGTCTTCCTCCTCCGGCGCCACCGGCGCACGGGGGACCCGGAGGCCCTGCGGATGGCAGAGACCACCCTCGAGGCCATGCGCAGGGGCGGCATCTTCGATCAGGTGGGCCTGGGGTTCCATCGGTACTCCACGGACGCGCGCTGGCTCCTGCCCCACTTCGAGAAGATGCTCTACGACCAGGCCGGGCTGGCTGTGGCCTACCTCGAGGCCCACCAGGCCACAGGAAGGCCGAACTACGCCCAAACCGCCCGGGAGATCTTCACCTACGTCCTGAGAGACCTGACGAGCCCCGAAGGGGCCTTCTACTCCGCCGAGGACGCCGACTCGGAGGGAGTGGAGGGGAAATTCTACGTCTGGACCCGGCGGGAGGTGCTGGAGCTCCTGGGAAGAGAGGAAGGGGAGCTCACCTGTCGGGTCTTTGGCATCTCCGAGGGTGGGAACTTCCGGGACGAGGCCACGGGCGAGGCCACCGGGGCGAACATCCCACACCGGGACCGGCCTCTGGAGGCCTGGGCGCAGGCGCGGGGAGACGCCCCCGAAGCCCTCCGTGCGCCCGCCTCAAGCTCCTCGCCGGGAGAGAGACCCGGGTCCGCCCCCACCGGGACGACAAGGTGCTCACCGCCTGGAACGGCCTCATGGTCTCCGCCCTGAGCCGAGGAGCCTGGGTGCTTCCCGAGCCCGTGTACGCGGAGGCGGCGGCCCGGGCTGCAGACTTCGCCCTCGGACGGATGTGGCGAGACGGCCGCCTTCTGCGGCGATTCCGGGACGGCGAGGCCGCGGTGCCGGCCTTTGCCGAGGACTACGCCTTCCTGGCGCGGGGTTGCCTCGACCTCTACGGCGCCACCTTCGAGGCAGCCCGCCTGCGCCAGGCCCTCGCCCTGGCAGAGCAGCTCATCGGGCTCTTCGGGGACGGGTCCGGCGGGCTCTTCGACACCGCCTCGGACGCCGAGGAGCTGGTGCTGCGCCCCCGGGAGGTCTACGACGGGGCCACTCCGTCGGCCAACTCGGTGGCCCTGGAGGTCTTCGCGCGCCTCGGGCTCCTCACCGGGGACCCCCAGTGGACCGGCCGCGCCCAGGCCTTGGGGGACACCTTCGCTTCCCGCGTGACCCCCTACCCGGCCGCCTTCACCCAGTTTCTCGTCGGCGCCGCCTTTCTCGTGGAGCCCACCCGGGAAGTCGTCGTCGCCGGGGGCGGCAGCGTCCCGGGCACCGGCGCGCTCCTCGGCGCAGCGCGTCGGGTCTACGCGCCCGAGACCACCCTCCTCCTCGCCCCGCCGGGGGATGCCGAGCTCGCGACCCTGTGCCCCTTCACCCGGGAGATGACCCCGATCCAGGGCCGCGCAGCGGCCTATGTATGCCAGGGTTTCGCATGCGGCACCCCAGTCACGGACCCGGACGCCCTGGGCCAACTCCTCCAAGCCCCGCCCTGAGAGCCCCACACCACCAGGCACTGCGCGCGTACGGGGCGGCCCTCTCCGGCGGTTTCCCGGACGAGCCAACCGAGAACCGTCGATTCTCGTGCCACGAGGGTATCGAGAACCGGGGGGCTCGGGCGTATAATGCGCGCCGCACCGCCCCCACGGATCCGGCCCGGGCCGCCAGGGGCTGATCGGCGCCCGGGCCCGCCTTTCCCCCCGGAACGGGAGACCGCATGGCTGCAAGACTCACGGGAGTCTACGACGCCGACGCCATCAGGGCGCTCGAAGGGCTCGACCCGGTCCGCAAGCGGCCGGGCATGTACACCAACACGGCGAACCCCAACCACATCGTCCAGGAGGTGATCGACAACGCGGCGGACGAGTGCCTCTCCCAGTTCGCCACGACCATTCGCGTCACACTGCACGCCGACGGCTCCGTGTCGGTGGAGGACGACGGCCGGGGCATCCCCGTGGACCTCCACAAGCAGAAGCAGCGGCCGGCCATCGAGGTGATCTTTGCCACCCTGCACGCGGGGGGAAAGTTCGACGGAGCCCACTACACTTTCTCGGGAGGCCTCCACGGAGTGGGGGTCTCGGTCACCAATGCCCTCTCCACCCGCCTCGAAGCCACCGTCCGACGCGACGGCGCCCAGTGGAGCATCGCCTTCGAGGGCGGCGAGCTTGTTCGGGAGCTCTCCCGCGACGAGGTGCGCGTCCCGAAGAGGGCCACGGGCACCTCGGTGCGGGTGTGGCCCGACCCGCGCTATTTCGACTCCCCCCACGTCCACCGCCCGTCCCTCGAGAGGCTCCTCCGCAGCAAGGCCGTGCTCCTGCCCGGCACCCGGGTCATCCTCGAGGTGGAGGCCCGTGACGGCGGGGAGCCCGAGCGCCGTGAGTGGCGCTACGAGGCCGGGCTGCAGGACCACCTGGCGGACCTGGTGGGAGACCGGGAAACCGCGTGCCCCATCTACGCGGGTGGCCGCTTCTACGCACCGGAGGACAACGGCGCGGAGTTCTCCGAGGGCGAAGGGATCGACTGGGCGCTCACCTGGGTCACCGAGGGACAAGGGGTCGGGGAGAGCTACGTGAACCTCATCCCCACCACCCAGCACGGAACCCACCTCAATGGCTTCCGCACCGCGGCGTGCGACGCGATCCGGGCGTTTTCCGAGCACCACAACCTCCTCCCCCGGGGAGTGAAGCTCGCCCCGGAGGACATCTGGTCGAAGGCATGCTTCCTCCTCTCGGCCCGCCTCAAGGAACCCCAGTTCCAGGGCCAGACCAAGGAGCGCCTCTCCTCCCGGGAAGCCGCCCGACTCGTGACCCTGATGTTTCGCGATCGGTTCGAGCTGTGGCTCAATGAGAACGTCGAACACGGCCGGGCCGTGGCCGACCTCGCGGTCAAGGCCGCCGCCGAGCGGCTGCGCAAGGGGAAGAAGATTGCGAAGAAGCAGCAGGGAACCCTGGGAACCCTGCCCGGAAAGCTCGCCGACTGCAAAGAGGACAACCCCGAGCTTACCGAGCTGTACCTGGTGGAGGGCGACTCTGCCGGCGGCTCGGCCAAGCAGGCGCGAAACCGCGACATCCAGGCGGTGCTCCCCCTCCGGGGCAAGATCCTGAACACCTGGGAGATGGGCTCCAACGACGTCCTCGCCTCCGAGGCGACCCACAACATCGTCGTCTCCCTCGGCGTGGACCCCCACGGCCCCAACGACCCCGTTGACCTCTCCGGGCTTCGCTACGGCAAGGTCATCATCATGACCGATGCCGACGTGGACGGCGCCCACATCCGAAGCCTCCTGGCGGGGTTCTTCCTGCGGCACTTCCCCGCCCTGGTGGCACGGGGCCACGTCTTCGTGGCCGAGCCCCCCCTGTACCGCGTGGACGTTCCCGCCCACGGCAAGTACAAGGAGCGCCGGACGCTCTACTGCCTCGACGATGAGGAGCTCCAGGTGGCGCGGGACAAGGCCCTGGCCGAAGGGGTGGACCCCGAGAAGATCAAGGTCCAGCGGTTCAAGGGACTCGGGGAGATGAATCCGCCCCAGCTCTGGGAGACCACGATGAACCCCGACACCCGCCGGGTGCTTCCCCTCTTCGTCCCCCCCGGCCAGGAGGCCGACACCTTTTCCCGCGTGCACCGGTGTCTGGGAAAGAAGGAGGCGGCGGCACGCAGGGAGTGGATCGAGCGCGAGGGGAACCTCGCCGAGGTGGATGTTTGACGAGTGAAGGAGTGAGCGCGTGCAGACCCTCGACGATTTTCAGAAGGCGGTCCATGGGAAACCCGGGGAGGACTACATCCCCCTGGGACCCTACCTGGACCGCTCGTATCTGAGCTACGCCGTCTCGGTGCTCCTGAGCCGGGCCATCCCCGACGTCCGCGACGGTCTCAAACCCGTCCACCGGCGCATCCTCTACGCCATGAGCCAGCTCGGGCTCGGCTCCCGCGGGGCGTTCAAGAAATCGGCCCGGGTGGTGGGCGACGTGATCGGCAAGTACCACCCCCACGGCGACGCGAGCGTGTACGAAGCCATGGTCCTCATGGCCCAGAACTTCAACCTCCGCTACCCCCTCATCGACGGCCAGGGCAACTGGGGCAGTCTCGACGGCGACAACGCAGCGGCCATGCGCTACACCGAGTGCCGCCTCACCGAGTTCTCCAAGGTCCTCCTCGACGAGCTCGGCAAGGGGACCATCGACTTCCGGCCCAACTACGACGGCAATGAGCTCGAGCCCGCGTGCCTGCCCGCCCGGGTTCCCACCGTCCTCCTGGCCGACCAGCTCGGGATCGCCGTGGGCATGGCCTCGAACGTCCCGGCCCACAACCTGGCCGAGGTGTGCCGGGCGTCGATCGCGCTCTTCAAGAATTCCAACACCACCCTCAAGGGCCTCCTCCGGCACATCCGAGGGCCCGACTTCCCCTGCGGGGGGCAGATCATCAACCCCGCCTCGGAAATCGAGGAGATCTACCGCACGGGAAACGGCATGCTCACGGTCCGTGCCCGGTACGAGATCAAGAAGGACGCCGACGGGTGGCACCTGGTCTTCACCGAGCTGCCCCCGAAGGTTTCCCCGGAGCAGGTCCTCCTCGAGCTCGACGCCCTCTCGAACCCCCAGCCCAAGACCAAGGGGAGGAAGAGCGCGGAGCAAAACCTCACCGCCGAGCAGCGGGCCGCCAAACAGGCGATGCTGGCACGGGTGGGCGAAGTGAACAACGGCGCAGGAAACGATACCGGCCCGGTACACCTCGAGATCTACCCCCGCTCCCGGCGTCAGGACCCCTCCGAGCTCGCTGCCTATCTGTTCGGCGTCACGAGTCTGGAGAGCCGGGTCAAGGTACAGCTCAACCTCCTGAACCTGGCGGGCCTGCCCACCCAGATGTCCCTCCTGGAGATCCTCACCGACTGGAACCGCTTCCGCTTCGAGACCGTCACGCGCCGCTCCCGCCACCGCCTCGAGAAGGTGGAGGCCCGCCTCCACATCCTGGAGGGCTTTTCCCGGATCCTCGTCGACATCGACGAGGTGATCCGGCTCATCCGTGCCGCCGAGGACGACCAGGAGGCCAAGCGGGGGCTGATGGCCCGCTGGGCCCTCTCCGAGATCCAGGCCGACAGGATCCTGGACATGAAGCTCCGCCAGCTCACCCGGCTCGACGAGCTCGCCATCGAAAAGGAGCTCGCGGAGCTGGGGGAAGAGCGTGGGGAACTGGAGAGACTCCTCGGGGACTCGGCCGCAATGACCGACCTCATCGTGGCCGAGCTGCAGCAGGACGTGCGCCGCTTCGGCGACCCGCGGCGCACCGTCATCGAGGAGGCGGAGGCGGCCCGGTTCGAGGAGACCCCGCTCGACGAGCCCGTGACGATCATCGTGTCCAGGAAGGGTTGGGCCCGGTCCCGTGCCGGGCACGGCCTGGACCTCTCGGGACTCACCTTCAAGGACGGTGACGCCCTCCACACCACCGTCGAGACCCGCACGGCCAAGCTCCTCGTCCTCTTCGACGAGAACGGCCGCGCGTACACCTTCGCCGCCGGACAGATTCCCGGCGGGCGCGGGGACGGGGTACCCCTCACCTCCCTCATCGAGCTCCAGGACCACGCCCGGATCGTCGCGGTCTTCGCCGCAGAGGAGAAGGACAAGGTCCTGCTCGCCTCCTCCACCGGCTACGGGTTCGTCACCGACGTGGCGAACCTGGTGGGGCGGAACAAGGCCGGCAAGGGGGTTCTCAACATCGGGGGCGGCGCGGCGCTCCCCCCCATCGTGCTGCGCCCCGGAGAGAACCGGGTGGCCGTCGTCTCGAGCTCCGGGTACATGGCGGTCTTCGGGCTCGACGAGATCCAGGAGTACCCCAAGGGCAAGGGCAACAAGCTCCTCGCCCTCCGGGGCGAGGAGACCCTCGACCGGGTGATGGTCTTCTTCGCCTCGGTCTCCCTGCCGGCCCGGCGCGGCTCCGGCGAGGTGCTCATCGGGGGGGCGGAGCTGGAGCCCTACGTTCGGCGACGGGGATCCCGCGGCCGGCTCCTGCCGAGAAACGTGGCGGCGGGGGCGGGGAAGCGAAAGGCGGCTCTCCAGGAAGACCTGTTCTGACCCCGCA
>CAZYJP010000010.1:0-19996 GCA_964647795.1 uncultured Thermodesulfobacteriota bacterium | reverse complement strand
GAGCGGGAGGTTCCGCTGGACCCGGCTGCGGCCCGGAAGTTCTTGACCCCCGAGGCCGCCCCCCTCCTGCGGGAGCTGGCCGAGCTCTTTCGGGCGGCCCCCGAGTGGGTCCCGGAGGCGCTGGAGGCCCCCTTCCGGGAGCTGGCCGAGCGCCGGGGCCTCAAGATCGGAAAGCTCGCGCAGCCTCTGCGAGTGGCCGTGACGGGCTCCACCGCGAGCCCCGGCATCTTCGAGACGGTCTTCCTCGTGGGTCGGGAGTGGACGCTCGCCCGGCTGGCAAGGGCCGCGGAGCTCGCGGAGGCAGGGGGGGAGGAACCCGCGGCTTGACGACCTCCCGCCGGGGACTACGCTGGCATCCCAAACCCCGGAGGAAAGGAGGAGCCCATGATCCGCATCGAGCTCACCGAGTCCGAGGCCACCACACTGCAGGACGTGCTGGACAGTTACCTCTCCGACCTTCGTATGGAGATCGCCGACACGGACCGGATGGACTTCCGGGAGGAGCTCAAGGGGAGGAAGAAAGTCCTCGAGGATGTCCTGGGCCGCCTGGCGGCGGGCGGGGGCTGACCCGACCCCATCCCCACCCCGGCCTTCCCCTTGAAGGGGCGGGGACGGGGATCGCTGTCGGGTTCGGGGTGGGCTTCGATGCCCATACGGAACAGGCGGGACGGCCGAAGCGTGGCAGGCTGTCAGCCGTCCGGCTCCCGGGGGGGAGCGCCCTCGACCTCCTCCCGGATCCGCTGCCGGCAGTAGATCCAGCCCCGGTACCACTCCAGGACGAGCACGGCGAACCCCCCGACGAGCACCGCCCACACGTTGTCCTCCAGGACCTCCGCGATCCCGTAGAACGCGTAGAATCCGCCCAGGTACCCCACGTGGGCGAACCCCGACCGGAGCGTCACGGGGGTCCCCATGCGGGTGAGCCCCAGGATCAACGCCGAGAAGAGGTACAGGACAAAGGCGGCGTTGACCCAGGAGGGGGGGGGCGGCCGGCCCAGGAAGGCATCCCACGCCGCGGGAAGGCGGGGAACGTACGGAAAGCCCGAGACCGCCCAGAGGCTCAGGGCGGCGAACGCCACCAGGGGCCACAGGGGGCGCGCCGCAAGGGCGTGCCACTGCTGCACCCGGGACTGGGTATCGCCCCCGCCGCCCCGGACGCGGGGATTCTCGCCGTCTCCCACGGGCCGCTCCGCCTTCCAGCCAACCAGGCCGCGCTCACGAACGAACCAGGAGGGACCCTGACCGAGCCATGGCCCCTCCCAAGGGCGGCCGTCGCCGCGAAACGTCCGGAGCTCGTCCCGTCAGCGAAGGACTGCCGGAACCCCATTCGCGGGCAAGCCCGCTCCTATCCGGCGGCGGTTTTCCGATCGAACGCCGCCGGTCTCATCCCTCGAGGTCTCCCACGGTCACTGCCGGCTCCGAACGCTGTCGCCCCCCGAACCCTCGCCGGCGTCAGGGGACCTGTCCCTCCCCCGCCCCTCGCCCCGGACGCGGTCGAAGGCCCGCGCCACCGCAGCGAGCTCCTCCTCCACCGGCGGGGGAGCCGTCGCCGGCTTGCCCCCTTTTGCGGATTCCACGTAGTCCACCAGGCGCTGCAGGGGTGCGACCACGTTGAGCTTGAGCAAGGCCGCCACCCCGCCCACCGAGAGGGCCAGTACCATCACCCCGAACAGGGCCAGCCGGCGGCGCATGAGGGCCAGGTTTCGCTGCAGGGACTCCTGGGAGAGCCCGATGTCCAGGGTCCCCAGGACCACCTGGTCCTCCGGGTGGTAGTGGCACGCCCCGGTGAAGCAGTCGGGCTCATTGTACACGGCGGCGGTGATCGCGAGCACGGGTTTGCCGTCTTCCTTGACGAAGCGCCGGGCCTGCTCCATGGGGCCCAGGGTCGTCACGGGGTCGGGGCCCGAGTGACAAACAAAGCAGCCTTCGGCCTCCTTGTCCAACTCCCGCCCCACCTCGGCCGGGACGCCGGAGAAGACGATGACCCCCTGCTTGTTGAAGATCCGCACGTGGTCGACGATGAACTCCTCGCCCACGTTGGAGACGATGTTGCGCAGGGTCTCCCGGTCGTCGCGGAGCATGGCGTAACGCGTGGACTTGACCACCACCGAGGCGATGTCGTTGGCGTGGAGCACGCTCTCGTCGATGCGGTCGCGCTTCATACTCGTGTAGAGAAGGATCGAGCACACGACCACGAAGCAGGTGACCGAGAGCGCCACCGGGATGATCGCCTTGGCGGCCAACGACTTGAACATGGCTCCCTCTCCTGGTTACGGCCAAGCGACGGCGGTGAGCGGCTCGGAGGGGCCCCGTGGCACCCTCCGAGCCGCTCACTTCCTCAGGCCGCCCCCTGCTTCTCGGCCTCGTGCTCCCCCTGTTCGTGGACCTCCACCTCCTCCCAACCCGTCCACATCGGCACGAAGTGGGCGAACGGGGTGTGTCCCAGCGTCGCCAGGTAGACGTGGGCGATGACGAACGCGCAGAAGATGCACGCCAGGATCCAGTGGACCGCCGTAAGAAACGTGAGTCCCCCGGCTGCGATGACCAGGTCCCGGAGCGGGTCGACGTTCAATAGGAGGATCCCGGTCACGACCACGAGGGGCACGAAGAGGAACATGATCCCCGCGTAGGCGGTCTTCTGCAAGGGGTTGAACTTGTCCTCCGGGGTCGCGTGATGGGGGTTCGGGCGCGTCCCGAGGAAGAAGTAGAAGAAGTAGTAGAGGGCCTGCCGAAAGAGGCCCGTCTTGAGGTCCGTGAGCGTCGGCACATAGAGCTTCCTCAGGGTGCGCGACACCAGCCCGTAGTAGAGGAACCAGAGGAAGAAGGAGACCGCCACCACGATGCCCGCGGCGTTGTGGACCCGCACGGCCGCCTTGTAGTTGCCCAGGATGGGGGCGTACTCCGGGAAACGGATCTCCGCGCCGGTGACGCACAGGACGACGATCCCGAAGGCGTGCAGCCAGTGCCAGATGCGGATCGGGGTCGGTGTGAGGTAGATTCGCTTGGGGGCCTGCATCTCAGTCCTCCCTTCGGTTCTTGCGGGTGAGGAACCGCAAGGTACCGTGGCCGAGCGGCATCGCCAGCCCGGAGGCGGCGATCAGCAGGCCGATGATCGTCAGGGTCCGGTCGCGGCTCGCCCCCACCAGGTAGAGGTCCGGCCCACCGAACAGAGCCTCCAGGATCGCGCCCCTCTGCACCTCCACCCGCCGGAAGGTGCCCAGACCGTCCGGGATTGCGACGAAACTCTGCTGGAGCGCGCCGGGGCCCGATGCGTGACAGAACGTGCAGTCCCAGCGGTTGTCGAGGCTGTCGAAGGTGTGGCTCGCCTTTTCCGGGGTCATCATGGCCCACAGGCGCAGCCCTTCCCGCCGGGCGGCGTCGTTGAAGGCCTTCAGCTCCCGGACGGTGACGACCCCGTCACCGTTGACGTCGAGCACCTTCTCCACCGGCCGGTTCCCGAGCCAGCGGACCAGGTCCTCCTCTGTGGCCAGGGTGATCCGGGGGCTGCGCCCGACACGCTCCTCCACCTTCTCGATATAGAAGGTGATTACGTAGTCTTCCGACCCGGTGTGACAGGCGATGCACGGCAGCGCACTCAGGTGGTGCTCCGTCTGGAGCAGCCAGGTGCCGTGGCTCTTCACCATGTCGGCCTCGAGGTGGCACTTCGTGCACATCCGGTTCATCTGGGGCGAGGAGCTGACGGCGAAGGATCTCACCTCGTGGGGGTTGTGGCAGTCCGCGCAGCCCGCGTTGTACCCGTGAGTGCTCGCTTCGTACTCCTTCTCGATGTCGTCATGGCAGTCGCCGCACCCCGCCCGCGATGGCCGCACCCCGTCGTCCGGGTGCTCGTCGGTGACCGACTCGTGGCAGGACATGCACCCTACGTCCGCGTGGGCCGTGCGGCTGTACTGGTCGGGGTCGATGTACAGAAACCCCTTGCCCCCGACCATGATCGACACGTGCCCGTGACAGTCCTGGCACGCGTCGTCCGCGTGCCCCCTCCCGACGGCCGCCCCGACGAGGAGCGCGGCGGCCGCCACGCACACCAGCAAAGACTTCATCCATCGGCTTTCGTACACGAAATCTCCTCCCATTGTGGCATCAACCGGCGCCGGCCGCCCCCCCGTGGGGGCGGGTCCCTACCGGATCTTGATCTCGGCCTTCGCCTCTTCCCGCTGCGTCTCGTGGACGGCCTTGGCGACGCCCCGCGCGGCACCGACCATCATGAGGATGGCGGGGACCACCTGGGCGGCCACGATCACGGCGCAGAAGCCGAGGAACGCCCACACGAAGATCCCGCTCGTGTCTTGCCTCCCGGCGGCAAGGGCCGGGGGGGCGGCGGTCAGCATCGCGATCAGCAGGCTCAGGGTCGTGGCTTTCATGGCTCCCTCCTCTCTGAGCTCAGGTCCCGCATGGGACCTGGCTATGTTGCTTCACGGTCTCGAAGGCGCACTGCACCACCTGGCGAACCTCGTCCCCGTCCTCGGAACCCAACGGCTTGACGAGGTAGTAGAAGATCCCCTCCCTCCGAAGCCGCCGCACTACCTCGATCGGCGGCTCCTCGCTGGCGATGATGACCTTGAGGTCGGCTTTGCATTTCTTCAGCACCGGCAGGAGCTGGGTCACCGAGAGGCCATCCACGCTCCCCCCGAGGATGACCACTCGGGCAACGTCTTTCATCACGCCCTCGATCGCGTGGGCCGCCGAGTGGGTCGTGACCACGTCATACCCCTCCTCGCGAAGCATTTCGGCCAACCGGGTGCGGGAACCGGCGTCGTCGTCGGCTATCAGCAATCCCAACATGGCTCTCACTCCTCTCCTCCGCTTCGGATGTGCTAGCCTCCGTTCCGTCCCTCTCCCGCGGCCCCGGCACGGACCGCAGCCCGACCGAAGAGGCTCCGAAGCAGCGAGCTCAGAAGCAACGCCGCTGGAACAGCCTGGAAGGCGACGATCAACGCTCCAAAACCGAGGAAGACCGCGGTCCAAAGACCAAACCCGCCTCCCCCCGCTTCAGCGGCAGCCCAGGCAGGTCCGGCACCCAAGATCCCCGCGACTCCCGCGACCCCTCTCCTTACGTTCCTTCCCATGACGACCTCCTTCCCCTCAGCGCACCGATTGTTCACGTTCTCACAGGAGCAGGACTCGTGCCATCGTGCAGCGGTTCGCCTTCGGTTTTGTAACGAACTGATATTCCTATTGCTTTTGGCTCGCTGCCGAGGACGTCACTTCCTCCGTCGAGCCCCCGGTGGATATCCCACGTGTACACCCGATCAGCCAGAGAGAGGGCCGCGTGCCTCCCGGTCAGGCCAACTCCCTACGATGACGATGGATTTTGAGAAGGCCTCGAGCAGCGGACGGTGAATATACCGAGTATCCAGGTCAGTATTGGCCTGCCGGAAGACCGTCCGGCGAAAGATCGTCGCTCGGGACGGGAATCCTTGACGGCGCTGGTTCGGTACGCGTAAATATCGCCTTGCGCGTGGAAAATGGCTGCCTCGTGTGAGAGAGGGCTGGATCGGCCGCGAAACCCGAGGGCGGAACGTGTCGGAAAGCCCCGGGGGAGCGGTCGAGCTCGTCCCCTCGCCCTTTTACCGGAGGGGCCCAAGATCTCGGCAGCTCAATCGCAGGTGGGATGACCCTTTGTGCGCGTTCCTTCGACGCGGGGGACCCTTCGGTGGGGAGTGTCATGGAAAAGAGGATTCTCGTCGTCGACGATGAGGCGGTCGTCCGCAAGAGTTTCAGCCGGATCTTCGCCAAGACCGACATCCGGGTGGAGACAGCCCCTTCTGGCCACGCAGCGCTGGAGATCCTCCAGCAGACCCCCTTCGACCTGGTCATCACCGACCTGAAGATGCCGGGGATGAACGGCATCGAGGTCCTTCGGGCCATCAAGGTGCTCCAGCCGGAAGTGCCGGTCATCCTGGTCACGGGGTACTCGACGGTGGACACGGCCGTGGAGGCCATGAAGTCCGGCGCCCTGGACTACGTCTCCAAGCCCTTCACCCCGGAGGACATCACCGAGAAGGTGAACAAGGCCCTCTCCCAGGTGCGCCGGGGTCCGGCCCCGGACCTGGAAGACCTGGGGAGCATCGGGGGGATCATCGGGAGGAGCCCCGCGATGCAGGAAGTCTACCGGCGCATTCAGCAGGTGGCCCCTACCGACAGCACGGTGCTCATTCAGGGAGACAGCGGCACAGGAAAAGAGCTCGTCGCCCGGGCCATACACGACCATAGTCACCGCAGGAGCCGGCCCTTCGTGGCGGTGGACTGTACCTCCCTGGCCGAGAACCTGCTGGAGAGCGAGCTCTTCGGCCACGTGAAGGGCTCCTTCACGGGGGCCATCCGGACCAAGGTGGGGCTCTTCAAGGTGGCCGACGGGGGCACACTGTTCCTCGACGAGGTCTCCAACATCAGTCTCACGGTGCAGGCGAAGCTGCTCCGCGTGCTCCAGGAGAGGGAGATCACACCCATCGGGGGCACCCAGCCCACCGCCATCGACATCCGCCTCGTGACCGCCACCAACCGGGACCTCAAGGCCATGGTCGCGGCGGGACAGTTTCGCGAAGACCTGTATTTCCGTCTGAACATCATCCCCATCGCCCTTCCGCGCCTTCGGGAACGCAAGGGGGACGTCCCCCTCCTGGCGAACTTCTTCCTGCGCAAGTGCTCCGAGGAGATGGGCAAGCGCATCGACTCCTTCACCCCCGAGGCCATGGCCGTTCTCGAATCCTACCCGTTCCACGGCAACGTCCGGGAGCTCGAGAACATCGTGGAGCGGGCCGCGGTGCTCTGCCCCGGGGAGGAGATCCGCCGGGAGGACCTGGAGATCCACGACGGGATCGGTGCGCTGGAGCGGCCGGCTGCCCCACGAACCGCCGACGAGCTGAAACATCGAAAGCAACGGATCCGGGAGGAGGCGGTGGTGCCCATCGAGCGCGCGTTCGTCCTCGAGGCCCTTCGCCGAAACGAGTGGAACGTCACCCGTGCCGCGGAGGCCACGGGGATGCTCCGCCCCAATTTCCAGGCCATGCTCAAGAAGCTCAACATCTCGATTCGCGAGAGGGACGGATGACTCCCCTGACTCCGCGCCGGCTCTGCAGTGCGCCGACGAGCCGCCGGGGGCTCTCGTGAGCCTCATCACCAAATTCATCTTCGCCGTGAGCGTTCTCCTGCTCGCCGTGATGACCCCGTTCGCATATCTGAACCTCGACGCCATGCAGGAGATCCTGCACGAAGCTGCGGTCTCCGAGGCCGACAACATCAGCGAGACCATCATCAAGACCACCCATTACCAGATGTTGGAGAACGACCGCAAACGGGTCTACCAGATGATCCAGGAGGCCGGGAAGCAACACGGCATCGACCACATCCGGATGATCACCAAGGACGGGCACATCATCTTCTCCACAAACCGGGCGGAGATCGGGACCAACTTGGACAAGACCGCTGCCGCGTGCGACATGTGCCACGCAGGCTCCCGGGCGCTGACCGACGTCTCATCCATGAATCGCAGCCGCGTGTTTCGCAATGCGGACGGCGAGGAGGTCCTCGGGATCACCAAGGCCATTTACAACCAACCAAGCTGTTCGGCGGCCGCCTGCCACTTCCACCCGTCCGACCAGGATATTCTCGGCGTGCTGGACACGGCAGTTTCCCTGCAGCGGGTGAGGGTCCAGACCCGCAAGTACGAGCATCGGCTCCTTGCCCTCACCCTGGCCATGCTGGTGGCCACGGGGATTTCCCTCACCCTGCTGGTTCGCACCCTGGTCACGAGGCCGATTCGCGACATCCTGCGCCACACGCGGAAGGTGGGTGAGCTCCACCTGGGGGAGCAGCTGGCCATAACCAGTGACGACGAGCTCGGCCATCTCGCCAGCTCCTTCAATACGATGACGGTCAACCTCAAGGCTGCCCAGGAAGAGCTCCAGAACTGGGCCAGGACGCTGGAGACCAAGGTCGAAACACGCACCCAGGAGCTCCAGCGGATGCAGGCGCAGCTCATCCGTTCGGAGAAGCTCGCGTCCCTGGGCGAGATCGTGGCCGGGATCGCCCACGAACTGAACAACCCCCTTACGGGGGTGCTCGTGCTGGCGTCCCTCCTGGAGCAGGAGGGCAAGCTCGACCCGGAGCTCCAAGACGACGTGGCGACGATCGTCCACGAGACCAAGCGGTGTGCCCGCATCGTGAAGGGCCTGCTCGAGTTCTCCCGGGAGACGACCCCCCAGAAGACCCCGGCGGACCTCACGCAGATCATGGAGAAGAGCCTCGCGCTCATCGGCACCCAGTCGATCTTCCACGACGTCCGGATCGAGCGGGACTACGAAGAGAACCTCCCCCGGGCGATGGTCGACCCTCATCAGCTCGAGCAGGTGTTCATCAACATCCTCCTCAACGCGGCCCAGGCGATGTCCGGGGGTGGGACCCTCACCCTCTCCGCCCGGACGGCAGGGCCGGACCTCCGGATCTCGATCGCGGACACCGGTGCCGGCATCCCGGCCGAACACCTGGGGCGCATCTTCGACCCCTTCTTCACCACGAAGGAACACGGCACGGGGCTGGGGCTGGCGGTCTCCTACGGCATCGTGGAGACCCACGGCGGGATGATCGAAGTGGAAAGCCGTCCGGAACAGGGCACGACCTTCGCCATCCGGCTCCCCGTCTCCGGGGAGGGCATCGGGGAAGGGAAGAGCGAAGCCAGTTAGCGGGATCGGGCGTCAACCCCCATATACCGCACATACGGAAAGCGGCGGGCCCTCGCGAGCCCGCCGCCGTTGGTCACCCTACCGATGGTTTCCGTCTACCACCGTTTGGAGCTGTGACAACTGGTCGTGCAGTTCCTCGTGGACGGGTCATAGCCGGTCACCCGGGTGCCCGCGCCGCCCAACGTCGAGGCAGCCACCCCTTCCGCCTCCGGTGTGTCGAGCCCGGCGAAGTGTACGCCCTGCAGCCGGGCCGTGCTATGACATTCCGTGCAGTCATATCCCCGGTTCTGGACGTGAAGGGTATGTCGCCCCGAGGAGTAGCCGTTGTACTGGGAGGTTCCCGCCTGGTGGCAGGAGCGGCACTGGGCCTCGACGGCGATCGTCCCGGTCCACCAATCGGGAGTCCTCTGCCCTCCGTGACAGCTGATGTTGGAACAGGTCCCATCCAGATTGTCGGTGGCCGGCCCGCTCCGGGCGTCGAACTGGAGCGGGAACTCGAGCTCGACGGACCCGTTGTGGGCGGCCCCCAAGTGGCACACCGAGCAGTCTTCTCCCACGGTGGGTAGGGTTGCGTGAGCGGCGTGGGCCCCGCGGGTATTCGGAAAGGACGTGCCGGAGGGGGGCTGGCCGTGGCATGCCGTGCAGCTTCCCGTGACCGGAGGCGGGTCCGCAGGGTCGGGTTCCGACGGAGGCGCCAGGAGGTCGAGCCACCCGGCCAGGGCCTCCACTTCGGCCGCGGAGAGAGACACCCCTTGGTGCCCCGCCTGGAGCTTCGGGGCCACCAGATCCCCGGCGCCGGCCAGGTTGGGGGCGAACCCGTTGGGGTCCTCGGCCCCGGCCGAGTGACACGCGGAGCAGCTCTCCCCGTAGAGGGACGCGGCGTCCACCGGAACCGCGGGATCGGTCGGATCCGTCGGGTCCGGCGCCGGCGGCTCAGGGATTTGGCCGGTCCTCGCTTCGTGCACGGAGCGGGCAACCGCCCCGGCACCCTCCATGATCACCACCAGGGCCTCATCCATGACTCCCGGGGCCGGGGGACGTCCGCCCTCTCCCAGCTTCTCGCCGAAGCTTGCCACCACATCCCGCTGGAGCCGGGCGGCGGCCTGAATCGCATCCCCCACGGTGAAGGGGTGCTCCGCCCGCTCTCCGGCGTCGGCCGCCCACTGCGCACACACCGAAGGGTTCAGCGTCGCTCGAACGGCGACCATCAGATCCTCGAGCAGGAGCAAAGTGTCGGGCTTGCCCAGAGCCTCGGGACCCAGGTCCGGATTCTCGGTCAACGAAAGGAGAGCCTGCACGGCCATGTTCGCGTGGAGCAACTGGAGCTCGGCGTCCGTGACAGGTCCGACTCTGTCGGTCAACCCGGCCATCGGGTCGGCCGTCAGTTCCTCGGGACGCACGCCCGCGAGCCCGACGCCGGACAGAGCCTCGAGGAGCTCCTCGGCGCTGACGCCGTTGGCGATCAGGGTGGTCAGCGGAGAGACGACGAGGGGTTCCCCATCCCCCTCCCTGACCACCCTCCGGAGCAGGCCCTGGAAGGGTGCGCCCGCGTGGACCCCGCGAACGGAGGTCTTCATCTCCACGACGGAACCGGGCTGGAGCGGCAACGGGAAGTGGAACATCCCCTGACTGTCGGAGAGAGTCGATTCGGGCTGACGAAGGACACCGAAGGCATCCACCTCCTGGAACGCAGCGCCCTCGATGTACGGGTCCACGGCCACGGCGGAGCTCGGGGAACCGGCAATCGGGGAGCCGGAACCGGCAACCGGGGCGTTGGAACCGGAATCGCCTCCGCAGCCGGCTGCCGCCATCAGCCCCAGCGCACCGAGAAAGCACAACAAATTCACACACCAGTGGTTTGGTCGTCGGTTTGGTCTTCGAAGCATGGGGCCTCCCTTGAGGGCCGAGAGTGATTCCGAGCCGTCCGTTCTGTTGGAGGTGCGCCGCGGCCCGGGCTCGGCGCACGCCAGTGAGAATGGTTCTAGCAGGGATCGTGCCAGCGTGGGCCGCGAGGGACAAGACTCGAAAGTTTCGCGAAAATGGCCTCCAGCGACCGTCTAGGGTGCTCGCCGAGATTTCTGGAAGACAGGAACGCCGGCCCTCCTGTCTCCATTCAGAGACACAAGTGCGCTCAGCCGCCATGAAAAGGCCGGCAGTCGCGATACCTGGGTGTCGGGAGTTTGCGACAGAACGGAGTGGGCTCAAGAGCCCGGGGGGTGCGTCCAGGTGTCATGAGGAGGAGCGGCGGGAACCCCGCCATCGGCTCTCGACCTGGCGGCGAGGAGGTCAGAGGCTGTGAATGAATCCCCGGAGCGAGCCCGGCGGTCGAGATGCGACCGGAGCAAGGAGGAAACCCGCGGGCGTAGTTCGGCCTCCGGCAAAGGTTTCCGACGAAGCTCCGCGAAGTAGATCGGCCGCCACGGCGACGGGAGGGGATTGAGTCACAGCCTCTCAGCTCTCCGGGTCCTTGAAAAGGGACGGCTCGATCCGGTGTCGGGCCAGGAGCTTGTAGAAATCGGTCCGGTTTCGCCCCGCCAAGCGCGCTGCCCGACTCACGTTGCCCGCGGTGATCCGCAGCACCCGAATCAGGTAGTCCAGCTCGAAGCGCCGGCGGGCTTCGAGGAAGGTCGGCACTTCCAGGGGGGTCGCCCGAATCGCCTCCCGCACCAGGTCCGCGGGGATCACCTCCGAGGTGCTCAGGGTGCAGGCCTGTTCGACCGCGTTGGCAAGTTGGCGAACGTTTCCGGGCCAGGGGGCGGACACGAGCACCTCGAGCGCCTCTGGGGAGAACCCCTTGGTCCGCTTCCCCCCCGGGGAGCAAAGGCTTCCCAGCATGTGCTCGGCGAGCAGCGGGATATCCTCCCTTCGGTCCGCGAGCCGCGGGATCTGGAGACGGATCACGTTGATGCGGTAGAAGAGGTCCTCCCGGAACGCGCCCTCGGCCATCTCCTGCTCCAGGTCCCTGTGGGTGGCAGAAACCACGCGCACGTCCACCCGCAGCACGCCGGCCGAGCCCACGGGCCGTACCTCCCGGTCCTGGAGCACGCGAAGCACCTTGGCCTGGAGTGAAAGGGGCATATCCCCGATCTCGTCGAGGAAGAGAGTGCCGCCCTCGGCGGACTGAAAGAGTCCCTCGTGTGCTCGCAGCGCCCCGGTGAAGGCTCCCCGAGCGTGCCCGAACAGCTCGGACTCCAGCAGGGGTTCCGGAATCGCGCTGCAGTTCACTGCCACGAACGGCCGGCCCCGGCGGGGGCTGGCCCGGTGAACCGCACGGGCCAGGAGCTCTTTGCCCGTGCCGCTCTCGCCGCAGATGAGTACGCTCGCATCCCCTTCTGCAGCCAAGCGCGCCTTGCGCAGGAGCTCCTCCATCACCGGGCTTCGGGTGACGATCTCTGCGCGCCACTCCTCGTCCCTGGACCCAGCCTCCCCGGACGCCCCACTCACGGCCAGCGCCCTCTCCACCTCCGCCAGGAGCTCCCTACCGTCAAAGGGCTTCGTGAGAAATCCGAACACCCCGCGGCGCGTTGCCGCAACCGCGTCGGGGATCGAGCCGTGCGCGGTGAGGATGATCACGGGCAGAGACGGGTGCTCCCGGCGCACGGCATCGTGCAGGGCCAAGCCGTCCATGCCCCCCATGCGCAGGTCGGTGATCACGAGATCGGGGCGGGACTGGCCTAGGCGCACCAAGGCCTCTTCCCCGCTGCCTGCGGTGAAGATGTCGCAACCTGCGGCTCGAAGCCTCAGGGAGAGGAGGCGGAGCAAATCGTCGTCGTCGTCCACGAGAAGAATCCGGCAAGGACCGATCATCGGACGCCCTCGAGCGGGGGCGGAACATCCCGGCGGTCCAGGATCTTTTCGATCGCTTTGAGCTGATCCAACTGGGCCTGCAACTCGGCCGCGCGACGTCGCTCCCCCTCCAGGGTCGAGCCCAAGGCGGCCTCCTTTCGCAACGCCTCATCCCGCTCGGCCCGCAGGGCCACACCCCTCTCGGTGGCGACCCGGAGGGCATCGCGGACCTCGTCCAGGAAGTTTTGCAGGTTTCGGGCCAACTCCTGGGCCCCCTGGGATTCGGCCTCCGCACGGCGCAGGGCCGCGGCTCGGAGGAGGCGCTCCGCAAACACATCTCCCAAGAGGGTCTCCACACCTCGTTGCCGTGCCTCGGAGGCCGCATCAGTGCTCGAAGCGTCCAGAACCTCCAAAGCCCAGGCATCCCGAAACTCTCTCGGCTCCGCTCTTAGGAGGAGCAAGAGGGCCCACAGGCGGTTCCCGGGGCTCCGGTCCGCCCGAAAAGCTGCGGCTGCATCCGGGAGAAGCGCCTCCGCTTCCTCACGGTTCAGGGCACCCGCCTTGGCCAGGGTCGTGCACGCCGGGTCCGGCACGACGTCGGAAGCGCTCGGGCTGTCCGGCCCCCGGGGGCCCCTCCAGGCGCCGACCCCGTCGGGCCCGGCACAGCCGGCCACGGATGCTCCCAGGAGCCACACCAGACACACCCCCACACAGGGCTTCTTCACACCATTTCCTCCCCTCTGAGACGGACCTGGAGGAGCGCCCCCGGGCCTCCCGGGTCCAGGGCACCCACCCGGCCCCCCATCCTGTCCACGTACTCGGCCACTATGGAGAGGCCGAGGCCGCTTCCCTGCACGGCCCCCCGACTCCGGGCGCGGCCCTGGTAAAAGGGCTCGAAGACCCTTTCGCGTTCCTCCGCCGGGATCCCCGGCCCCGTGTCCCGGACCTCGATCACCGCTTCCGCCCCGTCACGGAAGACACGGACCCCGATGGTGCCGCCCTCGGGGGTGAACTTGACGGCATTGGAAAGGAGGTTGTCCAAAATCACGGACAGGCGCTCCCTGTCTCCTCGCACGGGCGTCGATTCGAGGTCCCGCTCCCAGGCGACCCCCTTGGCCGCGCTCGCCAGGCTATGGTCTTGCAGCACCTCCTCGGCGAGCTCCGCCAGATCCATCCACGCCTCGCCGGGGAGCTCGGGCCGGGCCATCTCCAGGCTGAAACGCAGGAGGTTCTCGATGAGCCCCTGGAGGCGCAGGGCGTTTTCCTTCAGGATGCTTGCCACCTCGCGCTGTTCGGGCGAGAGCGAGCCCACTACGCCCTCCTGCAAGAGCTCGGCACCTTCTCGGATCGCCGTCAGGGGGGTCTTCAGCTCGTGGGACATGTGAGCCAGGAAGCGGGTCTTCTCGGCCTCCAGCTCCGCGAGGCGCAGCCGCAGCCAGTTCAATCGCTCCCCCAGGAACTCGAGGTCCCGCGGACCCCTGACCGTGATGGACCTGCTGAAGTCCCCGGAGCCCAAGCCTTGGATCGCCTGGTCGATCTGGCGAACTGGCCGGGCCAGTAGCGCCGCGAAGAAAGCAGAGACCAGGAGGGTGACCGGCACCAGCGCCGAAGCCTGCCACAGAAATCTCCGCCGAGCCGCCGAGGCGGCGTCCTGAAGGGCCTCCGCTGCGTCCAGACCGAAACGGCTTCCCTCCTCGAGAATCTCCTGGGACAGGGAATTCAGGAGCCCAAATCGGTCCAGGACGCCGCCCTCGATCTCCTTGGACTGGGAATTGGCCCCCAACACGGTGTAAATCTCCTCTTCCAGTTCGCCCATGGCCTCCAGGAGGTCTCGCGGGGCCGGCGCCGAAAACTCCCGGAGCAGCCGCCCCAGGGTGTCGCGAAGCCCGTCGCGCCGCTCGGCGTAGTCGTGCAACAACTGTTCATCCCCGAGGACAAAGAGCTGCCGGACCCGGCGTTCGAGGGACACCACCTGATCCCGCAGGAGACGGCTGTCATCCGCCACCCGCGCCGCATGCTGCACGGCTTCACCGGCCTCGCGGGCAAACCGGCCGGCAAAGGAACCGGCACTCAGCAGCGAAACCCCCAGGGGCAATGTTACGCAAAGAAAACCCAACCAGACGAGGCGGGGGAAGGAACCCGGGCGGTGACTGAGGATCGGCATGCTCTCTCACTGGAAAGAGATCGTCCCCTCAAGGTAGCGCGGCTCGGTTCCCCTGACCAGCCCGGGGGACGGTCCCGGGGGACGGCCGCTCCGTCTCGAAGCCAGCGGGTGCGCCCGGGAGGGGGCCTTACTTGGTGCCCTCGCACAGGGGGCGGCCCGTCCCTGTCGGCCCGTCCCTTGACACCCGGGGGAGGATCGTCTAGAAGCCAGCCCTGCCACCGGGTGCCTCCTGGTGCAGCGCTCCCTGCACAGGAGCCCCCGTGCCCCGAGAGAGAGGCCGATGAGCGCCAAGTCCGCCCCCCGGGCCCGGAAGAAGAAGGTGACGCCGGGCCGTAACCCCATCACCGTCTACCCCGCGTGGTGCAAGCGGTGCGGCATCTGCATGGCCTTCTGCCCCAAGAACGTGCTCGAGCCCGGACGAGACGGGAGCCCCTTTGCCGCCCGGCCCGAGGACTGCATCCTGTGCCGCATGTGCGAGCTGCGCTGCCCCGATTTCGCCATCTCGGTGGCGGTCGAGGAGGAGGAGTCATGAGCCGCGACGGGACCCGGGAGCTCCTGCTCCAGGGAAACGAGGCCGTCGTGGAAGGGGCACTGGCTGCGGGGTGTCGCTTCTACGCCGGGTACCCCATCACCCCCTCGACCGAGATCGCCGAGGCGCTCTCGGCCCGGCTGCCCGCCTTGGACGGCACCTTCATCCAGATGGAAGACGAGATCGCGAGTCTCGGCGCCTGCCTCGGGGCGAGCCTCGCCGGCTCCAAGACCATGACCGCGACCTCGGGGCCCGGCTTCAGTCTCATGCAGGAACTGATCGGGTACGGGTGCATCGCAGAGATCCCCACGGTCATCGTCAACGTGATGCGCGCCGGACCGTCCACGGGCCTGCCCACGAGCCCCGGCCAGGCCGACGTGATGCAGGCCCGGTGGGGTACCCACGGCGACCACCCTATCATCGTGCTCACAGCCTCGGGGGTCCGCGAGGCCTTCGACATGACGGTCAAGGCCTTCAACCTGGCGGAAAAATACCGCAACCCCGTCATCCTCCTCCTGGACGAGGTGGTGGGGCACATGCGGGAGAAAGTGCGCCTGCCGGCTCTCGACGCGGTCGAGCGGGTGGAGCGCATCCGCCCCAGCATGCCCCCCGAGTGGTACGCCCCCTACGAGGAGACCAACACGGGAGTGCCCCCGATGGCCGCTTTCGGTGACGGGTACCGCTACCACGTGACCGGGCTCATCCACGACCGCATGGGGTTCCCCACCCAGAAGCGCACCGAGATCCTGGCCGGGACCGACCGCCTCTTCAAGAAGATCGAGCTGGGTTTCCGCGAGATCTGCCTCACCGAGGCGGTGGGGTTGGAGGATGCCACCGCGGCCGTGGTGGCCTACGGCGCGGTGGCCCGCAGTGCCCGCGAGGCGGTGGAGGCCGCCCGCGCCCAGGGTCACAAGGTAGGACTGCTCCGGCTCCAGACCCTCTGGCCCTTTCCCCGGGCGGCCTTCGAGCGGATTCTGGGGGCCGGGGGGGTGCGCGCGCTCCTGGTCTGCGAGATGAACCGCGGGCAGGTGTATCGGGAGGTCCTTCGGGTGGCCCGGGGGCGGTGTGAGGTCCATAAGCTCTCCCGGGTCGACGGCGAGCTCATTACGCCCCAGGAGATCGCCAAGGCCCTTCGGGAGGTGCACTGATGGAGCTCTCGAACCGGGAGATCATCCACGAGTACCTCCGCCACGCGAAGAAGTTCCCCCACATTTGGTGCCCGGGGTGCGGCAACGGGACGGTGCTCGGAGTCCTGCTGCGGGCGATCCACGCCATGGGGTGGAAGAAGGACGACGTCATGATGGCCAGCGGCATCGGCTGCTCCAGCCGGGCGCCGGTGTACGTGGACTTCAACACCCTGCACACCGCCCACGGGCGGGCGCTGACATTCGCCACCGGGGTCAAGCTCGCCCGCCCCCAGTTGAACTGCGTGGTAGTCATGGGCGACGGCGACGCCCTCGGGATCGGCGGCAACCACTTCATCCACGCCTGCCGCCGCAACATCGACATGACCGCGGTGATCGTGAACAACTTCATCTACGGGATGACCGGGGGCCAGCAGAGCCCCACCACCCCCCAGGGGGCCAAGGCCACCACCGCCATGCTCGGCGCTCTGGACCAGCCCTTCGACGTGGGGCAGCTCGCCGCCGCGGCAGGCGCCACCTTCGTGGCCCGCAGCACGACCTACCACGTGCGCGAGGTGGAGTCGCTCCTCGTGCGGGCGTTCTCCCATAAGGGCTTCGCGGTGGTGGAGGTCATCGCCGGGTGCCCCACCTGCTACGGTCGGCGAAACCGCCTCGGCGGCGCGGTGGAGATGATGCGCTCCCAGAAGGAGCTCGCCGTGCCCGTGGCCAAGGCGGCCGCCATGACCGCCGAAGAGGTCGCCGGCCGGATCGTGACCGGGGTTCTGGTGGAGCGTCAGGCCCCCGAGTACGTGGAGCAGTATGCCAAGCTCCGGGAAGTCGCGCGGCCCAGGGAGCCGGAACGCGCCGAGGTGGACCGCACCGACAAGGCAGGCGACGAGCCGCGCTAAGGACCCTAAGGGCCTTTGGACGAGATAATAGGATGTTCAGGATGGGTCGGGTTTACGGCGAACAGGTGCCGGGTCATGCTTGGCTGACTGGACATCCTTGAGGACCTGCACTCTTGAACCATGCGTCAAGTTTCGGGGCGGGCCGGGGATCTCCCCGGAGGCGGCGCAGGCTGCCTTGGCGATGTGCTCTCGGATCGCGAAAGTCCTTCACGTCCTCCCTTGAATGCGGCGGACACGCGACGAGCCCACGGGATCCTGCGCCGCTGGAGGGGAGACCCCCGGCCTGCTCACACCTGGGCGGTTCGAGGCCGAGCCTCGTTAGACCTGTGCCGTGTGGAGCCGCGAGGCACACGGAGCACGGGCCGGAGCCGGTTTCTTGGTGCCTTTCGCGGTAGGACGCGGCGAGGAGGAGAATCGATGAGAACCGACATTCGCCTGGCCGGCTCGGGGGGCCAGGGCCTCATCACAGCCGGGGTGATTTTGGCCGAGGCCGCCGGGCTGCACGAAGGCAAGCACGTGGCCCAGACCCAATCGTACGGGCCCGAGGCCCGCGGGGGAGCGAGCAAGGCCGAGGTGGTGATCTCCGACGAGCCGATCCACTACCCCAAGGCCCAGCGCCTCGACATCCTCCTGGCCATGACCCAGGAAGCCTGCGACCGGTACTTCCACGACCTCAAGTACGAGGGCACCCTCATCGTCGACGCCGACCTGGTGGCCAACCCGCCCACCTCCGCCGCCTTGAGCGTGCCCATTACCCGCCTGGTTCGCGAGGCCCTGGGCCGCGACCTGTTCGCCAACATCGCGGCGCTCGGCGTCGTCGCCGGGGCGACGGGTGTGGTCAGCCTCCCGGCCCTCGAGGCCGCGGTCCTCTCCCGGGTGCCCAAGGGGACCGAGCAGGTCAACCGCAAGGCGCTCGAGACCGGGTTTGCCGCCGGGCGTGAAGCCGTCCAGGGCGGCCCCGGCGAGGAGTTCCTCGCGGATGACTGAACCCGGACGAGACGTTCTCCTGCAAGGTCAGCCCCTCCACATCCCCGTCCCCCCTCCGCCGCAGACGTGCCCCGGTTCCCCCTCCTCTCCCCTTCCCTTCTTCTCCCCCCCTTCCCCTCTCCCTCGCGACGAGTACAATTCAGGATGGCGGACAACGTTTTCTGAAATTAGCTTCCTAGAGAAGCCACAGGGGAAATCGAATGGATAAAACCGTGATTACGATCAAGGTTGGTCTGGTCGGCCTTTTCCTCGTTTCCGTTGCCGGGTGTCTTGGTCTTGGGCAAATCCCCTCGACACCTTCTCCCGCCCCTCCTCCGACCGGCACAACCGCTGGAGGGAAGGTCGATCCGGCGCATGTGGCGAGGCTGAAGAGACTCATGCCCCCTCTGATCCGTGTCATGAACAATCCGATACCGTCGGGGGAGGTTCAGGTCACCGTGGTCGATGACCCCCAGATAAATGCCGGGAGCGCCGGGAGCGGCCAGTTTATCGTGACGACGGGACTGCTGAACAAGGCCAATGACCGGCACTTGGAATCGGTCCTGGCCCACGAGATTGCCCATGATGACCTCGGGCATGTCGCCAAGGCTCAGACCCTGGGGGCGGGGCTGAATATCGCTACGGTCCTGCTGGACCAGCTTTTTCCAGGGAGCGGGCAACTCACCCCAATTGCCGGAAACCTGGTGATTCGGGCCTACGGAAGACAGGAGGAGTATGAGGCGGACAGGCATGGGGTTGTGCTTCTTCGCAAGCTCCATCCCAACGGTAAGGAGATGATGGTCGACACCCTGACCTGGCTGCAGCAGACGACCGGAAGCAGTGCAGGGGGGTTTTTCGCCACCCATCCCACTACCGACGACAGAATCGACAGGGTCCGAAACATGCCTTAATGCCCCAATCTTTCGTCTGTATCGGCGTTGTCCGGATGGGATTGCGGAACATCCGCGGTTTCTACCGGACTATTCCGAGTCACGGGGGCACGGCCCACGACGCGGACTCCCATGGCTCCCGGCGAGGCAGTCTCCTCCGGCACCGTATGCCGCCCCCCCTCACTTGCCATGTGCCGAACCGGGCTTATCTTTCGGGCCCGAGGGCTGCGGCCGCTTCGAGACCGAGCACAGGCCATTCTGGTCCCGTGCAGGGGGGCTTGGCGTGGGAGGAGATCGAGAGCATGGACCTGAACCGTCTGACCCAGAAATCCCAGGAGGCGCTGGCTGAAGCGCAGAAGATCGCGCTCCAGCGCGGTCACGTGGAAGTGGACGGGGAGCACCTGCTCCTTGCGCTTCTGGAACAACCGGAGGGGTTGGTCCCGCGGCTGCTCCAGAAGCTCGACGTACCCGTGGCCGATTTCCGCGGACGCCTCGAGCAGGCCCTGGACAAGCGGCCCTCGGTGAGCGGGCCGGGCGTCGAGGGCGGGAAGGTCTACGTCACGCAGCGCCTGAATCGTCTGCTGATCCAGGCCGAGGAGGAGGCGAAGCGCCTCAAGGACGAGTACGTGTCGGTCGAGCACCTCGCCCTGGCCCTGGTGAAGGAAGGAGACCGTTCCGACGCCGGGGGCCTCTTCCGCCAGTTCGGGGTCACCCCCGAGCGGTTCCTGGAAGCCCTGGTGGGGGTGCGCGGTCATCAGCGGGTGACGAGCGCCACCCCGGAGGGCACCTACGAGGCCCTCGAGCGCTACGGGCGGGATCTGGTGGAGGAGGCCGAGAAGGGCAAGCTCGACCCGGTCATCGGCCGGGACGAGGAGATCCGCCGCGCCATCCGCATCCTCTCGCGAAAGACGAAGAACAACCCCGTCC
>CAZYJP010000009.1:0-20014 GCA_964647795.1 uncultured Thermodesulfobacteriota bacterium | reverse complement strand
CGACCTGCGAGGTTCCTACGATGTCGCGTTGGTGCCGGAGCGGCTCTTCGCCCGCGCCTCGGCGTACCGGCCGGCGATCCAGAGCTGGGTGGGCAGATTCGGCCCCTGACCGGGGAAGACCCCCATCCCCTTGTAGGCCAGGGTGTGCAGGGCGTCGACGACGCCCACGCCCAGGTAGCCGCAAGCGAGCACCAGCAGCATGTCGGAGCGCACGATCCGCCGCGAGCTCCAGCCGATGGTGAACACGGTCACCGCGATCGCGATGGAGAGACCCTCGATGATCGCGTGGTAGAGGAGATAGTTCGAGCGACTCAGGCCGTAGAGGACGGCGAAGCCGCCGAGGCTCGCAGGCCCGACGGCCAGAAGCAGGAGCGACCGGAGCGCGGTCCGCTCCGGCGCCGGGGCTGCGGCGGAAGATACGGATTCCAAGGGTTCTCGATCCCGGAAGTGGGGTTGGAGCAACCCGCCCAGGGCGGGGCGTCGTCGGCAATACAATACACCAGCCGAACGAGCTGGCTCAAACCATTCCAAACCGTTTGTTCGAGCTGATGGGTGGCACGGTCTGGGCCGAGAGCGAGGTCGGTCAGGGGAGCCTTTTCCAGTTCACCGTCGAGCTGGGACTGCCGGCCGGGCCACCGCAGGCAGGGACGCCCATGACAGAGCACCTGCGCCTGCTCCCCGGAGAGCGCCTGCGGGTACTCGTCGCCGAGGACAATCCCATCAACCAGACCCTCGCCGAGGAGATCCTCCGGCTGCTCGGCCACTCCCCCGTGGTCGTTCCGGATGGCGAGGCGGCCCTCCGGGCTCTCTCCGAGGAGAGCTTCGACGTGGTGCTGATGGACATCCAGATGTCGGGCCTGAGCGGGGACGAAGCCGCGAGGCGCATCCGGGCAGGCGTGGAAGGGTGCCCGCTCGACGTGCCGATCGTGGCCTTGACGGCCCACGCCCTGAAGGGCGACCGCGAGCGGTTCCTCGCGGCGGGCATGGACGACTACCTCTCGAAGCCCTTCGACCCCGAGGGCCTGGAGCTCGTGCTGTGGCGGGCCATCGAGCGCATGCGGGGGATGTGGACTCCAGAGAGAGATGGAGCGGAGAGGCAGTGGGGTCAGGTCCACATTTCTGACAAGTCACAGGGGGGTGCCTGCTGGCACATCGGGTCTTGAAGAGGATGGCGGAGGCGCAGATTGCGTCCGCGCCGGAGTTGCGCGGGTGTTGGAGGAGGTGCTGGAGGGGCGGGTTTGGCACAAGTGTAGACATGACCCCGGAAAGTAGGCTGCTCGTCTCGCATTCTTCACCCATCACACCGCCCGGTCCTCGAGCCCGGCGCCGCCGCAAACGGATCTTCCTGCGGTGGGGCAAGGCCGTCGGAGGCGGTCGCCTGAGGCAGCGCGAGATCCCCGCGGGCTCTTCACCTCCGAAGAACCTGCGAGAAAGATCATCAAGGACCTCGCAACCCTGGTTTGGGGCAAGCGTCAAGCAGGGAAACTGAGATTCTCGATAAATGCATCCTGGAAAGTATGGCTCTCTGGCAAGGGAAGATGGCATGTCTCGGCCATCCGGGCCGCGATCTGGGACCGGGCGCCGCCATTGACCAGAAGCAGCGCGGCTCCCAGTCGGCTCGTGTTTCCCGCGAACATGACCCGTTCCGCGAGCCCCGGCGGGAGCATCCCGATGGCCTCCAGGCTCTCGGGTCGGAGGTGGTACCCGAAGGCGCCGGCCAGGACCACCTCTCGCAGATCTGACGGGGGCACCTCGGCTTCGGCCAGAAGGAGGTCGATGGCGGTGCGGATGGCGCCCTTGGCTAGCTGGAGCTGCCGCACGTCGGCCTGGGTCAGGAACACCCCTTCGGCCAGCCGGAAGGCGGGTTTGCCGTCCCGCTCCACCAGACGCTCGGCGGGACCGGGATACAGCAGCCCCGGGGCCTCGCCGGGCCGCCGCATGCGGCCGCTCGGCTCGAGCGCCCCCAAACGGAGCAGGCACGCAACCGCGTCGATCAGCCCACTCCCGCACAGGCCTCGGGCGGGACCGTCCCCGATCACCCGGACCTCCAAGGCCTCTCCCTCGGCGTGGACCGCCTCCACCGCGCCCGGCGCCGCCCGCATGCCCTGGGAGATGCCCATGCCCTCGAACGCCGGCCCGGCGGCGGCCGAGGTGACGAGCCACCGTCCCCCGGCGCTCAAGGCGAGCTCGCCGTTGGTGCCGATGTCCACGAAGAGGAGCGGCCCTTCCCGTTCGAAGAACCGGCAGGCGAGGAGGCCGGCGCTGATGTCACTCCCCACGAAGGCGTGGGCCACGGGCGGCACGTAGACCCGGGCGGCCGGGTTGAGCTCCAGGCCGAACCGGGAGGCAGGGTAGCTTCTCCCGCCGGCAATCCCCACGCGAAAGGGCATGCGTCCCAGTGGCGCCGGGTCGAGTTGCCCGGCGAGCTGGAGCATGGTGGTGTTGGCCCCCAGCACCGCGTCCACCACCTCGGCGGCCTGGGTGCCGGCTTCGCCACAGGTCTCGCCGATCAGGCGGTTGAGCGAGCCGCGCACCACTCCCGCGAGCTCGGCAAGACCCTCCTGCGTGGAGCCCTTCTGGATCCGGCTCAGCACGTCGTGGCCGAAGGTGGTCTGGGGGTTCAGGGCCGAAGCCGTGGCGAGCTCGCGGCCCGTCGCCAGATCGAGCAGGGACACCACCAGGGTGGTCGTCCCGATGTCGATGGCCACCCCCTTGGGCGCGGTCCCTGGCTGCCAACCTGGAAGCTCCGCGGCCTCCTCCCCCTCGTACTCCAGGCGCCAGGCGCCGGCTTCGGCCACGACGCGGGCGGCCGGAGCGAAACGGCCCGCGGAGAGCCGCTCTCCTTCCAAGATGCGGGCGTCCAAGAGGGCGTCGGCCGGCAAGTGGACAGTGAGGTCGCCCTCGGGCACCAGCAGGCAGGCCAACCGCCACCCCTCTCGCGCCTCGTGGGCCGGAAGGAGCCGGTGGGGCGTCTCCGGGACGCACTCCGGCTCCTCCACCCGAATCCGGCACTTGCCGCACACCCCCTCGCCCCCACAGGGGCTTTCAACCTCGATCCCTGCTCGGCGCAAGGCCTCGAGGACCGTCCCGCCCTGGGCCACCGGGATCGTACGTCCTGACGGCTTCAGCACAAGCGACGGCATGCGACCCTCTTTCCGATGCGATCCCCGCTCCACTCCGCGAAGTCCCGATGATCTATACCCGGAGCAAGGCACCCCGCGTGCGCCGCCGCATCGAGCACCTCACGGCTCTTGTAGAGTCAGCCCGCTGGCGATGTCACCGACGAGGGCCGAGCACACGCGACGATCGGTCCAGCGGTGAAACGCTACACATTCGCCGCTGGGGTCGCCCGGCAGATCGAAACGAACTTCCCGCTCTGCACCCAAGACCGTCTGAACTCACCCCGGTGCCGCTGCACCGTCTCAGGAAAGCCCCTCAAACAGCTTGGCGCGGTAGGCCTTCAGGTAGTTCATGCAGTAGTCGTCTCGGCCCGCCAAGGCCTCTGCTGCAATTAGGGCGGCCACCAGGCGGCGGTCCAAGGGGTTGACGATGAGGCCGTCGAGTCCTCTGGCGACGGCCATCACCGCGAAGGTCTGGTTGAGGAGCTTCCGCTCGGGCAGGCCGAAGCTGATGTTGGACAGCCCGCACATCGTGTGGACCCCGGGGAAGCGGGTCATGATCCCCTCGATCGCTTTGAGGAACTCGACCCCGAAGTCGCTGCGGGTGGAGAGGGGCTGCACCAAGGGGTCTATGAAGATGTTGCCGAGGGACACGCCCGCGGCGGTGAGGCCCTCGATGAGCCTGCCTGCAATGGCGAGACGCTGGTCGGCAGTCTCCGGCATGCCTTCGTCGCTCATGCACAAAGCCACCACCTTGAGGTCCGTGCCAGCCACAAGCGGCAAGAGCGCCTCATAGCGGGCCTTCTCCAGGCTGATGGAATTGATCATGGGCGCGGCCGGCCCTTTGTGGACCTGGAGGGCGGCCTCGATGGCCCGGGGATCGGGGCTGTCGATGCAGCACGGGACCTCCAGGGCTTCCTGCACGGTCTGGACGAGCCAGGTGAGGTATTCGGCCTCCTGCCCCACGAAGATGCCGGCGTTGACGTCGATGTAGTCGGCACCCGCCCCCCGCTGCTCCTTCGCCACCCGCTGGATCTCGGCCACGTTCTTCCGCTCGATGGCCGGCCCCATGGCCTTACGGCTGGCGTTGATGAGTTCTCCGACGACGATCATCGCCCGCTCCCTTCGGTCGCTAACCCTGGCGACATTGAGTCTGAAAACGCGGGACGCTGATGGTCCTCGGAGACCTTTTTTGTCCCTCGGCAGCCGGCGCCCTCGTTTTCGATTTCCTCATTTTCGGCGCATGCCCTCACGCCGCGAGGAGCCGCCGGGCGAGCTCCACGGCCGCGGGGGCGTCCTCGCTGTAGCCGGTGGCGCCGATCTTGTTGGCAAAGGCCTCGGTGACCGGGGCCCCGCCCACCATGGTCTTGAGGGGGAGCCCCTTCTCTTTGATGGTCGCCACCGTGGCCTCCATGGCCGGCATGGTCGTGGTCAGCAGCGCCGACATGGCCACGATCTGGGCCTCGTGCTCGGCGGCCGCGGCCAGGAACGTGTCGGTCTCCACATCCACCCCTAAGTCGACCACCTTGAACCCCGCGCCTTCCAGCATCATCGAGACAAGGTTCTTGCCGATGTCGTGGAGGTCGCCCTTCACCGTGCCGATGACGATGGTGCCCTTGGGCTGTGCGTCGGCATCGGCCAGCAGGGGCCGCAGCACCGCCAAGCCTGCCTTCATGGCATGGGCCGCCATGAGCATTTCGGGCACGAAGAGCTCGCCCTCGGAGAAGCGCTTTCCCACCTCGTCCATGGCGGCGATGAGGCCGTCGTTCAAGACCGACTGGACGTCCGTGCCGGCGTCGATCTCCTTCTGGACGAGAGCGGGCATGCCCTCCTCTTCGAAGTCGAGCACCGCGTTGAAGATGTCTTGGATGGCCATGGCTTTCGCTCCTGAAAGTCGAGGTCCTGGGGGCAGCCCCCCGGGGACCTGCGGTCCGTTAGAACTTCGGGGGGGTGATGATCAGGTAGAAGGTGCAGGGCTGTTCCCCGGCGTTGAAGAGACGATGGGGGACCGAGCTGTCGAAGTAGAGGCTGTCGCCCCCTTCCAGCTCCATCGTCTCCTGGCCCACCCGGATCATCATGCGTCCGGAAAGCATAACCAGGCACTCCTCCCCACCGTGGCCCAGGGGTTCGTCGCTGGTAGCGCCCCCGGGCTCCAGGGTTCCGATCATGATTCCCATCTTCTTTTGCAGGTCGGAGTGAATGATCTCATACACGAGCCCGGCCCTGGGGAAGACGACCCTGCGGCGGTCCCCTTCCTTGACGAGGCGCGCCGGGGGCGAAGCCTGTTCCAATACCAGGTAGAAGAGGGGCACGTCGAGGGCCAAGGCGAGCTTGCGCAGAGTGGACAGGGAGGGGTCCACCTTCTCGGTCTCGATCTGGCTGAGCATACTGGGGGAGATCCCGGAGGCGGCCGCGAGGCCGCGCACGGAGAGGGCCTTCTCCTCCCGAAGCTCCCGGATGCGCCGTGCGACCGCCATCCTGCCCTCCCCTGTCCTTCCGCCCATTCGGTGGGACGGCGGGCCTCTCCCCCCACTACCCCCGGAGGGGGTAACTCCCCCAGCGGCGTGCCGCGTGGTAGAGGGCTAGGACGTTCTCGGGCGGCACGTCGGCCTGGATATTGTGCACCGCGCATAGGACAAGGCCGCCGCCGGGGCCCAACGCTCGAACAACGCGCCGGACCTCGCCTTCCACTTCCTCGACCGTCCCCGTCGGAAGGAGTTGCTGGGAGTCGATGCCACCCCAGAAGACAATGTCCGTCCCGAAGCGCTCCTTCAGGGACTCGGCGTCCATGTTGTGGGCCCGGACCTGAACCGGGTTGAGGATGTCGATGCCCACCTCGATGAAGTCCGGCACCAGGCTCGAGACCGCCCCGCAAGAGTGCCAAAAGATCTTCGCTGAGGTCCGCTTGCGGAGGAACTCTACAACCCTCGCCTGACGGGGCTTGATGAACTCCCGGTAGTCCTTCGGGGACATGAGGGTCGTTTTCTGGCCCGCCAAGTCCCCGCCCTGGATGACCACGTCGAGATAGGGTCCGCACACCGAGAGCACGTGGTCCAGGAACTCGAGGTGCAAGTTCACCGTCCTATCGAGGAGGGCGTGGACCAGGTCCCGGTTCCGGACCATGTCCATGTAGAAGCGCTCCATACCGCGCAGCTTCCATGCGCGCTCGAACCACGACTCCCAGCCGAAATTCCCCACCACCGCGTATCGGCCCGCGTCGTGGAGCGCCCGCGCCCGCTCCCCGACGCCATCGACGTACCCGGGGTCCCTGGGGTCGGGCCAGGGATGGGCGTCCAGGTCCCCGATGCCCGCTCGCTCCAGGGGGCTGTGGACCAAGTTGTAATACAGGCTGCTAGGGGGTTTCAGGAACCCGCACCCCCACTCGTCGGTCACGTAGAGGCCCTTCTCGGTCTCCTCGGGCGCGAAGGCCCAGGACCGGGGCGGGCCCGGGTGGACGTAGCGGGTGTCCACCCCCAGCCGCTCCAGCACGTCCTCCTCCGGCGCCACGTTCTGGCGCAGCCAGTCGAAGACCTCCCGCTCCCGTTCGATCCCCAGGAGGGTCAGGAGGCGGTTGTAGGTGACCACCGAGATCGTGGTCACCCACCCGCCCAGGTCCAGGGGCACCCGGTCCGGTTCCTGATGGTTTAGGGCCGCCAGCACGCGTTCTTTGGAAGTCATGCTCTCACCTTTACCGTGGGGAGCCCCCGTGCCCTCAGCCGAAGACGACGCCCGGAAGCCAGAGGACGAGCTGGGGAATGTAGGTGATGAGGATCAGGGTCAGGAGCAGTGGCACGAGAAACGGGGCCACCGCCCGTGTCACCTGGGCGACGGTGAGCCCGGAGAGGTCCGCGAGCACGTAGAGTCCCACGCCGAAGGGGGGCGTGAGAAACCCGATGCAGACGTTCAGGACCTCCACCACCCCCCAGTGAATCAGGTCGATCTGGAAGGCGTGGAGCACCGGCAGGATCATGGGCGTGAAGACCAGTATGATCGCGCAGATGTCGAAGAAGCATCCCGCGATCAGGAAGACCACGTTGAGGATCAGGAGGACCACCCACTGCTTGTCCGTCGCGGCCATGATGGCGTCGCGGATCAGGACGGGCACGTTTTCCATGGTCACGATCCAGCCGAAGACCGATGCCGCCCCCATGATCACGAGGATCATCCCCGTGGTCACCGCGGAACCCACCATCATGGGCAGAAGCTGGGAGAGCTTGAGCGTGCGGTAGACGAAGAACGAGATCAGGAACGCATACACCACGGCGACCACCGCCGCCTCGGTGGGGGTGAAGATGCCCGTGACGATCCCGCCCAGGATGATCACCGGGGTCAGGAGGGCGAAGAAGGACTTCCGAAAGCTCGCCCAGACCTCGGCCAGGGCGGCCCGGCGCGGATCGCGGGGGTAGTTGCGCCGCACGGCGTAGAAATAGATGGCCGCCATGATGGCGATCCCCATGACCACCCCGGGGATGGCCCCCCCCACGAAGAGGCGCCCCACGGAGACCTCGGCGATCATGCCGTACAGGATCATCTGGATGCTCGGGGGCATGATCGGCCCGATGATCGAGCTCGCCCCCGTCACGGCTACCGCGAAGGGCTTGTCGTAACCGGCCTTTACCATCATGGGGATCTCGATCTTCCCCAGGCCCGCCGTGTCCGCGGTGATGGATCCGGACATGCCGGCGAAGACCATCGAGGCCACCACATTCACGTGGCCCAACGACCCCCGGATGTGCCCGACGAGGCTTCGGGCGAACCGGAACATCTCCTCCGAGATCCGCCCCGAGTTCATGATGTCTGCCGCCAGGATGTAGAGGGGCAGGGCTAGGAGGGGGAAGGCCTGCAGGCTCCCCACCATCCGGTGGGCCAGGACGACCATCGGGATGGGGTTGAGGAAGAGGATGTAGAACAGGCACGACAGGAGCAGGGAGAAGACCACCGGCACCCGCATCGCCATGAGGACGAGGAGAGCGCCGACCAGCAGGAGGGCGTTCATAGCTTGCACCGGTCCGCGGCGTCCTCCGGGAAGGGGTCCCGATCGCGCAGGACGCCCACGAAGCGTTGCACCTGGTAATAGAGCATCAGGGAGAACCCGACGATCAGGGCCCGTCCGAACCAGGCCTCACTCAGCCGCAGGGCCGGGGTGGTGCTGAAGGCGAGCCGACCCGTGAGCCGCCAGCTCTGCCACAGCATCACGACGAGGATGACCAGCACGAGCAGATCCGACACCACCCGCAGCACCCGCGAGTGGTGGGGGCGGCAGAGGTCGGAGATCACGGTGATCGAGACGTTCTTGTCGGTCCGGACCAGGATCGCCCCGGCCAGGAAGGTCATCCAGACGAGGCCCAGGACCGTGACCTCCTCCGCCCAGAACAGGGGGGCGTTGAAGACATAGCGGGTCACGACCCCTACGAAGAGGACCCCGACCGTGGCGACCATCAACAGGCCGATCACGGCGTCGAGCACACGGGAGACGAAGACATTGAGTCGGTGCAGCCACATGGCCGCTCCTCCGGGCGGGCGCAGGAACCGGCCCTCCGCCGTCCCCATTCCGTAAGGGGCGGAGGGCCGCAGCGGGGGCCTGTTACTGCTCCTTGCCGAGCTTTTTCAGGAGGCCGGGGGACCAGAGGCCCGCCTTCTCCAGCCCCTTGTGGACCGACGCGGCCTTTGAGACCCACGCCGGCCGGTCGCCGTCGGCAAAGACGATGCCGGCGGCGGCCATCTGCTTCTGGGCCTCGGCCTCCAGACTCTGGCCGTGGCCGACGAACCACTCGGCGGATTCCTGCGACGCCTCGGCCAGCGCCTTCCGGACGTCGGGCGGGAGGGACTGGAACTTGCCCTCGTTGATCCAGGTGACGTCGTAGAGCTGCATGAAATCGAGCTTGGTGCTGTAGTTGAGCTGCTCGTAGAACTTCTCGTCGCGCACCTGCACGATGTTGTGGACCATGCCGTTCACGACCCCCTGGGAGAGCGAGAGGTACACGTCGCCCCAGGGGAGCGGGACCGCCGTCGCCCCGAGGCCGTTCCAGGTGTCCACCAAGGCCTTGGACTGCCACACCCGCAGCTTGATGCCCTTGAGCTCGTCCGGGGTGAGCACCTGCCGCTTCTGGGTCCAGAGGTGAAAGGCCGGACGGAAGGCGAAGCCCGGCAGGGTGCGGATGTCGGTCTTCTTCCGCACGCGCTCCCGGACCTCCTCGATGTACCGGTTCTGCCGCAGCTCATCCCGGGTGAACATGAACGGCGTGCCGAAGATGGTGTAGTCCTTGTCGAAGGCGTCCATGAAGGACTCGGACTCCTGGGCCATGTCGATGGTGCCCAGACTGATCCCCTGCAGGATCTCCTTGATGTTCCCGAGCTGCTGGGCGGGGTAGATCTCGATCCGGGCCTTGCCGCCGGTCTTGGCGGAGACCAGCTCCGCGAACTTCTGCGCCCTCTGGTCCAGCATGCCGCCCGGCGCGGTGATGTGCGCGAGTTTGAGGACGATCTCCTGCGCCGGAGCCGGGGGCGGGGGGCCGAACGTCAGGCCCAGTGCGAGTGCCGGGATGGTCAGGAGCAGCTTCTTCATGGCGGTCTCCTCTCGGGCGGCGCGCGTGCGCCATGTGCAGTGGCAATGAACACCGTACAACTGCAATTATCGGGCGTCAAGCGCTCCCTCACTTCCGCCCCCGGAGCAAAGCGGGAAACCGGGCCAGGAAGGCTGAGAGCCCCGTCTCCGCCGTTCCTCGAGATTCGGTTGCTGCCGGTGGCGTCCGCGGGCTCCGGTTACGCGATGGGTAGTGGGATGATTCGCCACCGCGATCGCCACATCCCCCTAAACGCAGCAGCGGCCCTGGACGATGCTCTCAATTCGCCGCGACGAGACGTCGCGCCAGGCTGACCGCCTCGGCGGCATCCTTGCCGTGACCGTCAGCACCGATTTGCGCTGCGAACCGCGCGTCCACCGGCGCCCCTCCGACCATGACCTTCACCCTGCCCCTGAGGCCAGCAGCCTCGAGGGCGGAGATCACGTTCTTCATCTCCGGCATGGTGGTCGTGAGCAGCGCGGACAGGCCCACGATGTCGGGCTCGAGCTCCCTGACCTTTTCCACCACCTTCTCCACGGTAAGGTCTACGCCCAAGTCGATCACCTGGAAGCCCGCGCCCTCCAGCATCATGGCGACGACGTTCTTGCCGATGTCGTGCAAATCTCCCTTCACGGTCCCCAGAATGACGGTGCCCTTGGATGCGGCGGCATCGCCTTGGAGCAACGGCTTCACCACTTCCAGGCCGAGCTTCATGGTGTGGGCAGAGACGAGCATCTCGGGGACGAAGATTTCGCCTTCCGCGAACTGGCGGCCCACCTCATCCATGGCGGCTATCAGCCCCTCATTCATGATGCGCCCCACATCGGTGCCTGCGTCTATGGCCTCCCGAACGAGGGATTGGATCTCTTTGGGCCGTCGCTCGTTCACCGCGCTGTACACCCTTTGCACATAATCGCTCATCGTGGCTCCTCTTGCAGTCGCTGGCCAGAAGCGGACTCAGGCTTGGACGGGATAGGCTCCGTACGTGAAGGCAGCCCGGCGCATGGCCTCGTAGTTTTCGAACTGGGCCCAAGCCGGCACGGAATTGCCCGAACCGAGACAATATCCGCCGCCCGGCGCGAGGCCTTGGATGAGCCTCCGCACCTCCGCATCCACCTCCTGCGGCGTGCCCGCCCGAAGCATTTCGTTCGAGACGTTTCCGGCCAGACAGAGCCGCTCACCGAATTGCTTCTTCACCGCGAAGATATCAAGGCAGGTAGGATCCACAGGTTGCAACACATCCAAACCAAGGTCGATCAGGTCGGGCAGGAGCGGGGTGAGGTCCCCGTCCGAGTGCAGGAAGAAGAGGAGCCCGTTGCGGTGGCACCTTGCCGCGATCTCGCGGTACCAGGGGAAGACGTGGTCGCGAAACGCCTGGGGGGAGATCATCGGGCCCGTACCGAAAGCGAGGTCGTCGACGGCCCAGACCGCCCCCACGTGGGGCATCTCGAAGATCCGGTCGAGGGCCTGGAGCTGAATCTCGGCCACCCGCCGGAAGACGTCTGCAACCAGATCTTCGTCCATGAGCAGTGACATGGAGAAATTGTTGAACCCCATGAGCATCCACGCCAGCGTGAAGATTTTCCCGGAAACCGCGATCGTCTTCATGCCCGGCGGGAGAAGGCTGGCCGCCTGTTCGATCTTGCCGAAGTCCATCTTGGCCGCGAGCTCCCAGGGAAAGCGCTCCAGATCCGCGCGGTTCTTGATGAAGCTCGTGTACTCCAGGTTCCAGGACCTCGCATCGGTCGCGGCATCTTCCCTGAACATCGCGTCGCGAATCGCTCGCGTGATAGCCGACTCTTCGGTGACCTTTCCGGGGCTCATCATCCCAACGGTGAGAGGAATGTAGTCGTATCCGGCCTTGGACCAGAACTCGATCTGGCTTGCCAGGTCGTCCTCCTTCACCTCGCGCCCCAGGAATCGACTCTGGATGGGGTACTCGATGAGGACCTCGCACAAGGGAACCCGATCCGGCTCCTCATGCCTTGCGGTCTTGCGGATTCGCTCGAAATCCGGTTTCACCTCGACGCTCATGTCCGCCCTCCATACCCCTCGCGAACCGCATGGGAAATCGCCTGCAGGTTTTCCAGGGGAGTGCTCAGTGGAATCGCGCACTCCGGTCCGATCAGGTCCACGCCGGCCTCTATCGCATACCGGGCTTGGCGGTGCACCTCCTCCGGCGTTCCCTGGAGGAGCGTCTGAGGGTTGTTCACGTTTCCCACCAAGGCCAAACGTTTCCCTACGCGCGCGACCGCTTCCCTGGCTTCCACCTGCCACTCGAAGTGGTATGCGTCGAACCCGGCGTCGGCGAAGAGCTCGAGACGATCGCTGCAGTTCCCGCACACGTGAAGGATGAGGGGGCCCTCGACCTGGCGGGTGAGTTCCTGATGGAACGGGAGAAGGAGATCCCGGTAATGGTAGGAGCCCACCAGGTTTCCCGTCGCGTGATCCCCCACCACCACTACGTCCGCCCCGGCGCGGAACTGCGCCCTGGCGTACGCCACGGTCACGGGCAGCAACTGCCGAAGCATCCGCGTAACCTTCTCCGTCTCTCCGAGGCCTATCTGAAGCAGGAAGTTCTGGGTGCCTGCCATGTGGTAGGCGAGCGTCCAGGGGCCCATGACCTTCCCCACGATCGCCACCTTTCCGCCTACCTGCTTTCTCAGAATCCCCAGAGCATCTAGCACTACTCGCATGGAGGCCCTCTCCAAGAGGTCCTCGGGAACCCGCACATCGGAGAAATCCCCGTACGGGGCAGCCTTGGCGTCCGGCATTCGATCCCGATTCCCCCAGTCCACCTCGCACCCCAACGCGGCAGATTCCTGATGGACGCTGAACTCCGGCATCACCGTGTCAAAACCTGCGACCGTGTGCCCGGCCAAGGCGAGGGCGGCCATGGCCTGGGGGTCCAGATGGGCGTCGGGAAAGGAAACGCCGCAGGCGTCCATGAGGCCGTGGCAGGCGATAGAGGTGGGATTTACGACAGGCGGCCGTTCCCCTTTGGCTCCCCGGTACAGAGCCGAGAGGACCAGGCAATACGGAGTCGATTTCATCGTTTCGCTCCCCTGCGATCGATACTCTCGAGCGCGAGGCTCAAAAGGCCATCGAGATCCAAATCACTCCCCGTATTCGACTGAATGGCGTGGACGACGTCCGAGATGTGCTCCACCATCGTCCGCTCCGCCCCCGTCGAGTCCCGGGCGGCGACCCGCGCCAGGATCTCCTCGTGGTATCGCAGCGCCCGTTCGGCGGCTCCTGGAAGATGGGAGACCTCGGCGATGAAGCGGCTCAGGAGGTCCCGGATGGTCTCGAGGAACTTCACCAGCACCTGGTTGCCGCTGAGTCGGGCCAGGTCGATGTGGAATGCGGCGTCCAGCCTGCCGAAGACATCGATGTCTCCGGACTGCAAGGCCGTCCGCTGCTCCTTCAGAGCGGCCTGCAGCCGCTCCACCTCCTCCTGCGAGGCCCGAATCACGGCCAGGGTGACGATGGCCTTTTCCACGAAGAGCCGGGCCTCGAGAAACTCCCTCACCGTCGAAGGATTGAGCAGGAGATGATCCTGGAGGAACCCCACGTAGCTGGCGGAGCTCGCCACCTTGACGACCGTGCCCACTCCCTGCCTGGCTGAGAGGAGACCCATCGCCTGGAGCTTGTGGATTGCTTCACGAAGGGTGTTCCGGCTGACGCAGAGCTGCTCGGCCAACTTGTCCTGGGAGGGCAGCCGGTCGCCGTTTCGGAGCACTCCGGACATGATCCGATCGTGGAGAACCCGAAATACCTCGTCTGCGGCCGACGTTCGCCTGATGGGCTGGACGGTGCTCATCTGCTCACCTGCCCAACATCTGGGCGGGCAGCCACAGGGAGAGTTGGGGAAAGGCCACCGTGAGCGCCAGGGCCCCCACGGTGATCCACAGGTAGGGCATCACCGAGGCGTAGATCTTCCCCATGGTGATGTGGTCTGGGGCCACACTCTTCAGATAGAAGCAGGAGGGACCAAATGGAGGCGAAAGATAGGCGACATGCATGTTCATACAGAAGACCACGCCAAACCAAATATTGCTGAAGCCCATGTCCAGAATGACCGGGACAAACAACGGCATTGTCAACAGGAGAATCCCAATCCAGTCCAGAAACATCCCAAGGAAAATAAGGATCAACTGCATGAAGACGATCGTCCCCCACGGGCCAAGATTCATCGAGGTGATCGCGTGCTTCACGAACTCCGTTCCCCCGGCCAAGCTGTAGATCCCGATGATGGTCTGGGCGCCGAAGAACAGCCAAGCCAACATGCAGCTGATCTTGGTCGTCTCGTAAAGGGAGTCACGAAGCGAGGCCCACGACAGCTTCCGGTTCGCGGCCGCAGCCAGGAGCGCACCCAACACGCCGATTCCCGCCGCCTCCGAGGGGGTGGCCACACCCGTGTAGATCGAGCCCAGCACGCCGACGGCGATGAGGGACGGGATGATGAGGCCCCCCAGCAGCGCCAGCTTCCGGGAGAGCGGCATGTCCCGTTCTTCCGCGGGGGCGGCGGGCGCCGATTCCGGGTACCGCCAGGCGCGATAGAGGATGTAGGCGATGAACATGGCGCCCAGGAGGAGACCGGGGACGATTCCGGCGATGAAGAGCTCGCCCACGGAGCATCCGGCGGTCATGGCATAGACGATGAAGACCACGCTCGGCGGGATCAGGGTGGCGAGACCTCCCCCCGCGGCGATGCTCCCGAGCGCCAGCTTGTCGTCATACTTTCGGGCGAGCATCGCGGGCAGGGCGATCAGTCCGAAGGTGACGATCTCCGCGCCGATGACCCCCACCATGGCGGCCATGATCGCGTTGGTGATGATCGTGCCCACCGCGAGCCCGCCCCGCATCCCTCCCGCCCAGATATGGACGGCCCGGAACATCTGCTCCGCCACCCCCGCCCTCTGGAGGATCGCCGCCATCAGCACGAACAGCGGCACCGCCATGAGGGTGTAGTTGAGCATCATGTCGAAGACCCGGGACACCATCATCACCATGACGAAGGGCCCGAACAGCAGCAGGGTGAAGCCGATGGCGGTGGCGCCGATCGCCCAGGCGAGAGGAAGCCCCAGGACGAGGAGAACCATGAGGCTCGCCAGGAGCAGGACCGTGATCCATTCGATGCTCATAGGGCTCTGCCCGTGAGCGCCAGATGGAGGTCCCGAACGAAACGGGCGGTCCCCTGGAGGAGCAGGAGGAGAAAGCTGAATGCGAGGGCGAGCTTGATCGGGTAGATCGGCGGATTCCAAGCCGTCCCGAGGGTCTCACGCAGCTGGAGCGAATCGAGCGCGTACACGGTGGTGGCCCAGAGCATCACGCCGACGTAGAGTGCGAAGAAGAAGAACGAGAGCGTGTTGATGGTTGCCCGCCCTCGGGGGCTGAGGCGCGCGTAGAGGACGTCGATGCGCACGTGCTTGTCCTCCAGAAGGGTCCAGGCGCCCCCGATCACGTAGACCAGGCCACAGGCAAAGACCGTCGCCTCGGCGGCCCACACGGTGGGCCGGAGAAAGAACGTCCGGACCGTCGTCTCGTAGACGATGACCAGCGCCACGAGAAGGGTCAGGATGCTCACGGCCTTGCCGCTCCAGATGCTCAGGGCGTCGATCGCTCCGAGAACCCGCTTCATCTCCTTCCCCTCCTGTGCGTGCTGCGGCCGCCGAGCGTCCGGCACAACGGCACGAAGCGGCGAGGAGGAGAGCGAGCGCATCGCCTTCCTCCCCGCCGCATTCCGGCCCTACTCGATCCGTCCGAGCTCCCGCAGGAAGGCCTTCTGTGCCTCGATCACCTTCTTGGTCTGGGCACTCTTCTGTGTCCAGTCTTCCCACACCTGGAGCGCGACCTCGCGCACCTTGGCCACCTCCTCATCGCTCCACGTGACCGGGATGTAGTCCGTGTAACCCTTGCTCTTCGCCCTGGCGATGACCTCCAGGTCCTCCATGTGGATGCGCTGCAGCGAATCCCAGCACCACTCCCGGGAGGCCGTGATCAGGATCTGCTTGATGTCCGCGGGCAGTTTGTCCCACTCCTTCTTGTTGACGGTGAAGTCCCCCACGGGCATGGAGTGCCAGCCCGGCCAGGTGAAGTACTTCGCCACCTGAGAGAAGCCCATCCGCTCGTTCATGGAAGGGGTGGCCCAGTTCGCCATGTCCACGACGCCCTTGTCCAGGGCCGAGTAGACCTCTCCGCCCGGCAGCACCACGACCGACGCCCCGAGCCGCATCATGATGTCGGCCTCCATCCCCTGGGGAAGGCGGATCTTGACGCCCTTCAGGTCCTCGACCTTCGCGATGGGCCGCTTCATCACGTAGGACTCCGACCCCCACCAGCTGACACCGACCGTGTAGGCCCCGAAGGGCTCGTAGAGCTCCCGGAGCATCTCCAGGCCGCCCCTGTAATGGAAGAAAGCGTCGGCCTCCCAAGGGTGCAGCCAGGCCATGGGCAGGTCCGTCAGGGCGGCGAAGGCCGGGTTCTTCCCGGTCCAGTAGCCCGGCCACTGGTTGATGGCCTGGATCACGTTCGCCTTGAGGGCGTCCAGCGCCTCGTTGGTCGGGACGATGGCGCCCGCCGGGAACGGTGTGATCTCCAGCCGGCCGTTCGTGAGGACGGAGATGCGCTTGCAGAAGTCCTCGAACGCCTTGTGGGGAGTCTCCGCCGCACTCCACAACGTCTGGGCCTTCCACCGAGTGACCTCCTGGCCCCACGCGGAGCAGGCCATCAGGGCCACAGCAGCGACGAGACCGACCTGGAACCACCGCTTTCCCTTCATCGTGTGCCTCCTTTCGGGTTTGCGAAAAGGTAGGATGATGGCATGATAGTGTCCACCCCGGGGGAGGTCAAGGCCGAAGGAACCAATCCTGGGCGGTTTTTCACAAGGACCGGGCGCGGGCGACCCGAGCACGGGCACGGGTTTTCCCGCGTCCGCTCCACCCCGAAGGTGTGCGTCGCCGGGCCCGGGGGAATCCCAATTCGCCCGGGCAGGGGGCAGGCTCGCGCGTATCGCGCAAGACGTCGGGGGGAAGCGCCGTCTCGGCACGGGAGAGGGCTCGTGAGGACGATGACTTCCAGTCTCCTATACGGACGCCAGGGTCTGCAGGTGCACCTGCCCGGCGACTGTCGGGGGCACTGGATTCGCAAGGGCCGTGTCCCGGTCCTGCCGGATCTTTCTGCCGCCTGCCTCGAAGCCCTGGGAAATCCGGCCGGGTGTCCGCCCTTGCGAGAGTTGGCCCGGGGGAGGCGCAGCGCGTGCATCCTGGTCTGCGACGTCACCCGCCCTGTTCCCAACGCGTCCCTGCTCCCTCCCATCCTCGCCGAGTTGGGTGCGGCAGGGGTCTCCCGGGACCGGGTCACGGTCCTCATCGCCACAGGGCTCCATCGGGCGGCACCCGAAGTGGAAAAGCGATCGATCGTGGGTGAGGAGGCCTATGGTGAAGTGAGGGTGGAAAACCACCGTGCGGAGGACGACGCCAGCCATGTAAGGCTGGGGACGTCGTCGGGGGGCATCCCCGCGCTCCTGGACCGAAGATTCGTGGAAGCGGAGGTTCGCATCGTAACGGGGCTGGTCGAGCCCCACTTCATGGCAGGGTATTCCGGCGGCCGAAAGGTGATCGTGCCGGGAGTGGCTCATCGCGACACCATCCTGGCTCTTCACGCGCCGCCCCTGATGGAGCACCCGCGCGCAACAAGCTGCGTCTTGGATGACAATCCCCTCCACCGGGAGCAACTGGAGATCGCGGCCATGGTTGCGCCCGTCTTTGGTGTGAGCGTGGTTTTGGACGAGGAACGCCGCGGGGTCTTTGTGAGTGCCGGAGCCTTGGTGGAAAGCCACCTGCAGGCGGTAGATGTGGCCAGGCGGATTTCAGAGGTTCGGGTGGGGCGAAAGTTTCACACCATCCTCACTTCCGCCGGCGGGTTTCCGCTGGATAAGACCTACTACCAAACGATCAAGGCAATGGTCACCCCCTTGGACATCCTGGAGCCTGGCGGGACCGTGGTGGTCGTCTCGGAATGCTCGGAAGGGGTTGGATCCACTGGATTTCGCGACGCACAGGCGCTCCTCGTGCAGTTGGGTCCGCGGGGGTTTGTGACGAAGATCTCCTCAGCGGAGCACCCGGTGATTGACCAGTGGCAGACGGAAAAGCTTGCCCAGGCCCTCTGCAGAGCCGAGATCCACCTGTACGCCCCCGCAGTGCCCGAGTCGGACTGGGGCCTGCTCGGCGTGCGGCGGGCGCTTGACCCGATGGGAGCGTTGCAGGAGGCGGTGGCTCGTAGCGGCGACACGGCCGTCGCGGTCATCCCGGAAGGGCCTTACGTCATCCCCTTCCCGTGACGTCGGCCCCGGGCACGCCTGCCGCAGTCGGTGTCAGCGAAGCGGGCCCACCGGGGGGCCGGTGCCTCCCTAGACCGTGAAGGGCTTCGGGGTGCAGGTCGGCGGGCGCACGAGGAGGATGGGAACGCAAGAAGCGTGGAGGATTCTCTCGGCCACGCTTCCCATGAGCCACCGTCCCACCCCGGAGCGGCCGTGAGTGGCCATCAGCAAGAGATCCACACCCTCCCGAGCTGCATAGTCGGCGATGACCTCCGCAGCTCTTCCCGGCATGACGTCCCACGATACCCTGACAGGCAGGTGCCCAAGTCGCTGGCCCACTGCGCTTAGCCAGCGCCCCGCCTCATTCCTGTGGTTCTCGAAGAGCTTGGTTGCGGTCACCTCGTCGATGAGGTAGTCCGCGCCGATATTGCTCGGCGTTGGCTCGATCACCCCCAGCAAGATGACGCGTTCCACTCCGCCATCCTTGGTGAGGCTCTCGAGGTGGGGAAGTACACACAGCGAAAGCTCGGAGCCGTCTAAGGGGACCAAGATTGCCTTATACAAGTTGCTCCCTCCTGCGGTCCGTGACGGCACGGGCCGTTCGGATGGGCCCGTTAGCCGTTTCACCGGAACCCGCGGTGTGCGGACTCTCTCTCCGTAGGACGTCCCCCTTCATGGATGCAGGATCATCCGTGAACCTCGTGGCTTGAGTCATCCCTCAGGACGCCATGAATAGATCTGCGCTGACCACCTCTCCCTCCTCCACAACGACGAACCCCTCTTCTAATTCGCCGGTAAAGAGCGACCGCAAGAATCGGCTCGATCCCTGGAGCTCCTCGTACCTTAAACCCAGGAATTCCGCATTGGCCTTTGCCCTGGGGCGCGACGGTTCCAGAGGGACCAAGCCTGTATCCACCAATGCAATCCGCGTGTAGTTCCGAAGCTCCTCTCGCATGCACCACTCTGCATCCTCAGGGCTTAGCCTTTCGGCGTATTCGTCGATGATGCTCAAGGGATCCTTCTTTTCTCGTATCCACCCGGCGGTGAGATAGTACGTGCCAGGAGCCCTTGCCTGTTCTTCTTTGTGTCTTTGGGAAGACCCCAGAAACAGGGTGATGCAGTCGTGCACGCGGGGAATCAGGAGCCTTCCTCGAGTCGCACGAACGCCGACGATGCCGTTGCTACACAGGCCATAAGCCAGGATCACCTGATCCACGCTTCCTGGGGGGATCCGGTCAAGTTCCGCCTGAATCTCCCGAGCCATGATCTGCGGAGTCCTGTGTAGACTTTGTCGGATGTAGACCACGCGAGAACCCGGAAGAGCCAGGACGTCCAGCTCGTCGCGAAAAACCGCGCATGCGAGGATTACGCTACGTTCCGTGGTCCGGTCCATCGGCTCTGCCATCCCGCGCTCCCCCATCGCCCGGGCCTTCGTCCCGGGAACCTGCAGGCTGCGATGGTCCGTTCGCCGCTCGCGACCCCCCCGCACAAGGGAGTGTATTCCAACGGCACATGATTTTCCTCGCGATCTCCCAAGGAACACCCCGAAGCACCACGGGGGCAGTCACCGTGGAGCGGATCGGCAAACCCGATCCAACTGTGAATGGTCATACTCTGATGGGATCACGTCTATACCGTGACGTTCCAGGTGACTGCGGGGCGCCGCTCACCTCGTCAACCGGTTCCCCCGCGATCGGCTGGCCGGCAACCGGCCTGCCGGCGGCCGCATGCGGTTAAAGTGATTTGAGATATTCGCCGAGGTCTGCTTTTTCCGCTTCGGTCAGGCCCAGGGCGAAAAAGGTATCGTAGTGGTCGATCACATCGAGCAGCGTGGCGAAGCGGCCATCGTGGTAGAAGCCGCCCTCCATGTGGGTCCAGAGACCTTTGAGGGGTGCGGTGCGGTATCTTTCATCGGGCGAGCGCAGGGCTTGGAAATCGTCGATGCCGATCTCCGCTGCGGTGTGCATGTTCCAGCCGGGCTCGGTGAAGAGCGGCGGCACATGGCAACG
>CAZYJP010000008.1:0-20813 GCA_964647795.1 uncultured Thermodesulfobacteriota bacterium | reverse complement strand
AGCTCGAGCAGCAGCAGAAGCTGTGCATCGCGCGGCTGCTGCCGCTGAAGCCGGGCGTCATCCTGATGGACGAGCCCTGCTCGGCCCTGGACGTGGAGGGAACCCGGGCGATCGAGGAGCTCATGTTCGAGCTCAAGGGCCGCTACACCCTCGTCGTCGTCACCCACAACATGGCCCAGGCCCGCCGCACCAGTGACGAGTGCGTTTTCATGCTGCTCGGCGAGGTCGTGGAGCACTCCCCCACGGCGGGTCTCTTCCTCACCCCCAAAGACCCCCGGACCGCCGACTACATCGAGGGCCGGTACGGCTGAGAACCGCGGCACGTGGGGGTTGGGATGGAGAGGGAAGCATCGCAGCCCCCGCCGGCTCCACCGGAGGGGTGAGCCCGAACCGGGTGAGCGCACGCACCAACCTCGGGCTCCGGCTGCCGCCCGCGCCCCCGGCTCCAACGAGAGGAGCCCACCCTTTTCCGGAGAGCGCCCGTGTACAACAGTGCCGAGCTGACCGAAGAACAACTCGCCCGCCTGCTTCCGCACGTGATGGGGACCCAGCACCCCGACAACGTGTCTCGGGTGCCTTTCGGGCCGGGACCCCGGGTGGACCGGGACCTGGAGGAGGAGGAGGTCCTCTACAACGTCACGGTCCTGGGCCTTCGAGAGCTCATGATCGACTACGAGAAGAAGCGCGGGGGCTGCACTCCGCTGTGGGACTGGCTCCACAAGTGCCCCTCGTGCCTCGAGGAGCGGGTCATCGGGCGGGACTTCCACGTGACCCCACGGCTTCCCAACCCCGAGATCGACAGGGACGACCCGTACTTCTGGCAGAGCCTGGGAATCTTCTCGAACTCGCTCCTGGTCATGCGGCGTCTCGGCCTGCCGTGGCTCGCCTTTTCGGAGTTCATCATCCCCGACGCGAGCTCGGGCGCCACCGTCGCCAAGGTGGAGCGGCACATCCTGGAGAGGTTTCGCCTGGACTCGGCCCAGTACCTCGCCTACGGCGACGCTTCGGCGTTTCCGTTCGAAGGGGAGTTCTTCGTCCAGGGGATCCCCTTGATCGAGACGGTGGAAGACCTCTTGGAGCCGGAACGAATCTGGGACGAGCTCATCGCGGCGCGAAAAGAGCACACCGGCAGGGACACCCTCGTGCAGCGGAGCTTCATCGCCCGCAGCGACCCAGCCCTCAAGGCCGGCCTGACAGCCGCACTCGTGGCGGCCTCGGTGGCACTCCACAAGGGCAGGGTCTACGAACGCCGAACCGGCGTTCGCATCCCCCAGATCGTCGGCATCGGGTCGGCACCCTTCCGGGGCGGCCTGACGCCCGAGCCGTCCAGCATCGAGGCCGTGCTCGAGACCTACCCGGGCGCGGCAACCCTCACCGCGCAGTCCGCGTTCCGCTATGACTTCCCGGAGAGCGACGTCCGACAGGCCGCAGGAGAGCTCGAGACACGCCTTGCCCGGGGCTGGCTGGACCGCCACGGTGCGTCCGCGGGGCCCACAGCCGAGGAAGTCGGAGTCCTGAAGAGCGTGGTGGCGCGCCTCAAGGAGGCCTACGAGGCCTCCTACCGGGAATTGCTGCCGCTGGCGGCGCAGGTGGCCGCAGCGGTGCCGAGCCATCGCGAGCGGTACGAGAACGTGGAGATCACCGGCGTGGTCCGGAGCGTCGGAGGGCTTCCGGCGGTGCGGGCCATCAAGTACGCAGCCGCCTGCTACACCCTCGGACTACCCCCGGGGGTCTTGGGGTTTCGGGCCTGGGAGGGGCTCGCCGGAGCCGAGAGAGCCCTCGTGGAGCGGATCTGCCCGACGCTCGGCCACTGGCTCCGCGAGGAGCTCCGGTTCCTCAGCCCCGACAGCGCCCGGGAGTTGGCGAGACGGGAAGGGCTCGCCCTTTTCTCGCGAGACCTCGACGCCGCCACCGCCTACGGCCGGGGGTTCGAGCCGGACCCCGCCCATGCCGAGGCTTCGGCCCGCGCGGCAGCCTCCCTGGGTCGGAGAGAGAGCCTCGAACTGGCTGTGAGAGAAGGCGCTGCCCTCCGCCGCTTCCTGGGCTGAGCGCCCGTCGCGCAATCGTCGTTCGCCCCCGGAGAAGTCCGAAGGACCTATTTCTGAGCTGGAACACAACTACTGCGACATGAAATTGAACGTTTCAGGAAACAGGGTGCCGATGTGCGTACGCATGAATCGATAACGCTGTCCCTCGTTATCCCGGTTTTTAACGAATCAGAAACAGTTTCACTATTTCTCGAGCGAGTCAAACAAGTTTTCGAGAACGTTACTTGGATCGACTTGGAAATTCTTTTCGTCAATGACGGTAGTTCAGACGGAACCCTTGAGCGCCTCATCGAACTGCAACAAGAAAATTCACAGGTACGCATCGTAGATTTGAGCCGTAATTTTGGGAAGGAAGCCGCGCTCACTGCAGGCTTGAAGGTCGCTTCAGGGCTCGTCGTTGTCCCGATTGATGTCGATCTTCAAGATCCGCCTGAACTTATCCTACAAATGCTAGAGCAATGGCAAGAGGGTTTCGATGTTGTGCTCGGAAAGCGCATTAATCGGGACTCAGATTCATGGGCAAAGCGAATGTCGGCAATATGGTTCTACCGTATCCACAATAAAATTTCCGATCCTAAAATTCCTGAGAATGTCGGCGATTTCCGACTCATGGATCGTGCGGTTGTAGATGCACTAAATGAACTACCAGAATCCAGACGGTTTATGAAAGGCCTGTATGCTTGGGTAGGCTTTCGAACCGCGACCGTCGATTATACAAGACCTGAACGAGTTGCGGGTACGACGAAATTTAATGGATGGCGTCTGTGGAATTTCGCCCTCGAAGGTCTAACCAGTTTCAGTACTGATCCCTTGCGCATCTGGACTTATCTCGGTGGAGTCGTGGCAATAATATCATTCTTCTTTGCCATTTTCATGATCCTTAAAGTTCTCGTTTCCGGCATAGACGTTCCAGGCTACGCCTCCGTCGTAGTGGCAGTTACATTTCTCGGTGGGCTTCAATTGATTGGTATTGGGATCATTGGTGAATATCTTGGGCGCGCCTACATCGAAACAAAGCGTCGCCCTATCTATCTTGTAAGGCGTATATACGAACCCAAGGATTGAACAGTGGACCTTAAAGAAAAAAATCTCCTAGGTGATGCCGTCTCGCAACACTGGTACTACCGGTCGAAGGCAAAGGCAATCACCCGACTGCTGGGTAAAAGGCAGCCATCGACTATCTTGGATGTAGGTGCAGGTTCTGGGTTTTTCTCACACCATTTGCTGGACAACTCTACGGCTCGCGAAGCTTGGTGCGTGGATATCAGTTACCACAGGGACTCACATATCGTTCAAAATACAAAATCTGTTTATTTCAGGCGCGCTATTGGCCAGGTTGATGCAGATCTCGTCCTGCTAATCGACGTACTCGAGCACGTCAATGATGACGTCGGCCTTTTGAATCTTTACGTAAATAAAGTACCCCGAGGGGCTAACTTCATTGTTTCCGTTCCTGCGTTCCAATTTCTTTGGAGCGGCCATGACGTTTTTCTTGAGCATAAGCGTCGCTATCAATTAGATCAAATCGAGAGAGTAATACGGCGTGCCGGACTTACCGTTACTAAAGGAACCTATTATTTTGGCGCCGTTTTCCCCTTTGCTGCTGCCGCACGAATTGCCTCACGGGCATCGACTGGTAACATGCCAGCGCGGTCTCAACTGTCGAAACACCATCCACTGGTAAATGGCGTCTTGGCTACTCTATGTAAGCTGGAGCTGCCGCTCATGCAATTTAATCGTATGGTTGGCTTGACGGCTTTTTGTTTTGCAGAGAAAGCTTAATGCGTCACACGTCTATTATGTCAGTAATAAAGCAATACAAAGGGAATGGTCTCCTAGCCGAGTTTGTCGTGCTGATCCGCTTCGGCTTGGTTGGAGGTCTAGCCACAGGGATTCACATTACGATTCTCTGGATATTGCTTTCAAATACGCCGCTACCGGTACTTGTTGCAAATGCAATCGCTTTTGCTAGCGCATTTGGATTCTCATTTGCTGGCAATTATCTATGGACATTCAGCTCCCCCGGCTCACTTACAAGAACGATGCGCCGTTTTTTGATCATCTCTCTCAGCGCCTTCCTTTTGAATAATGTTCTACTAACTGTAATTCTTGAACTCGGTTGGTTGGATTCGACTCCGGCTGCGTTAGTTTCGGCTGCAGTCATTCCGGTAATTACATTTCTGGCTAGCCGGTTTTGGGGGTTTGAGTATAAAAACCCGCCGTCGCCTCAAAGCAGGACTGACATGAAGCCATTCGTATGAAATACACGATGAATTCATTTTGGGGGCCCCAGGCTAAGTGGCGCTTGATTGCTTCAATTTCGATAGCCATTGGATGTTTTGCATTTATAGCAGCCGTTGGTCCTCGCGCGTTGCGGCCAAGCAATATTGCTTGGCTCGGCCAGGGGGACCCGGCAACTCACTACTTGGGCTGGCAATTTTTCCGTAACACGGAGTGGTCTTTTCCCGTCGGTCTGAATCCTAAATATGGGCTCGAAATCAGCAATGCCCTTATATACTCAGACTCCAACCCGTTGCTCGCATTTCTCTTCAAGCCATTTTCACCCCTCCTCCCGGACACCTTTCAGTATTTTGGGATATGGCTGCTTGCATGTTTTGTACTACAGGCTTGGTTTGCATGCAAACTGATGCGCCTTATTACCAATAGCCCCATTATCGCGTTGATTGGTGCATCGCTTTTCTCATTTTCTCCGCCGATGCTGTGGCGACTACATGGGCATTTAAGTCTTGCTGGGCATTTTCTTGTTTTGGCGTCTCTCTACCTTGCACTCAGGCCATCTATCAAGCGGAGAGTGGTTCATTGGTCTGTTCTTCTGGTGACCAGCGCGCTCACACATGCTTATCTATTGGCGATGGTCGGTTTGATATGGGTTGCTGATTTAGCGGGACGTCTAATCAAGCACTCGCTCCCCGTCAATCGCGTCGTTCTGGAGTTTCCAATCATCTTATTGGCGACTTTGCTTGCCTGTTGGCAGGCTGGGTACTTTGTTGTAGGCGTAGGTGATGTGGTCTCTGCAGAGGGCTTCGGATTCTATCGAATGAACCTTTTGTCACTTTTCGACCCAAGTGGCTGGTCATATGTGCTTCGCGATATCCCAGAGGCGGCCGGTGATTACGAGGGGTTTAATTATCTCGGGTTAGGAGTTATTGTTCTGGGAATTACGGCCCTCCCAAGCCTAATTAGTGCCAAAAGCGGGGTGATGAGTCAGGTCAGGAATAGGCCGATGATATTGGCTGTAGTGTTTGGGCTGACGATATTTGCGCTATCTAACAGATGGGGTATCGGTTCCGTTAACTTTGTTTTTGCTCTGCCGGATGCTGCGTTGCGCATAGGGAATATTTATCGCGGCTCTGGTCGCATGTTCTGGCCTGTCTTCTACCTGATACTTTTCACAACAATATTCTTGGTGGTACGCGGATACAGCAATCGTGTCGCAATAACCCTTTTGGGTCTTGGTGTAATAATTCAAGTTGCTGACACCAGCAGCGCATGGAAGGACATTCGAGCAAACCTTATGACAAAGCCGAGGTCGACTTGGCAGTCCAAAATGGTGGACCCGTTTTGGAGCGAGGCTGCTACCAAATACAGTAAGGTGCGCTGGCTACTACCAGGAAACCATACCTCAAGTTGGCTGCCGGTGGCCAGTTATGCTGGAACTCACGGGCTGGCCACAGATGCGGTCTATCTCGCCAGAGTCAGTTTGGCAGCTGTTGAACATGCCCAACAGAAGGCTAGGGACGTACTTCTAACTGGTAAATTTGAGGCTGATTCACTTTATTTTCTTGAAGATGGTTTGTTGCCCCAAGCCGCTATTAATCTCAATATACATAACCACCTTGTGGCTCAGATTGATGGTTTTACGATAATTGCGCCCGGTTGGAAAAAATGCATTTCCTGCACGAAGGTATCGGGTGAGATCAACGCCTTTGATTTTCTTCCAACTCTTCTGCAACCTGGTGTGCGTTTGGTGTTTAGTAAGAACCAACTCGGCTCAAAATACCTCCACAACGGCTGGTCAGGCCAAGAGGAATGGGGTACTTGGTCTGATGGTGTCGATGCGACCATCATTCTGCCCATCGAGTCTGGACGAGTAAGGGCGATCGTGGTGGAGGCACATCCATTTTTAGGTCCGTCCCATACCAAGCAGACAGTTGAGATCAAAATCAACGGAATAACAACCGATTCAGTAACCTTAACTGCAACGTCGGGAGCTACATTTGAAATCGAAATACCTTGGGCAGTTCGACAGCAACTTCAGGGAAATGGTGGTCTCCTCAAACTGCAACTCCGTTTCCCGGATGCTGCACGTCCCGTGGATCTCGGAGTTAACAGCGACGGGCGGAAACTTGCACTAGGATTGACCTCGCTTACCGTCCAATAATTTTCACATATAGTCAGTGTGCCGCGAGAAGGTACTCGAGAAATTGATGTCTGTAATTCATTGTCCGAATACTCCGCCTACGGCAAGGATCTCATGGACTCGCCGGCCCCGCCCCTTCCGCCGTCTCGACCCCGGGAACACGGGCATCAGATCACTCTTTCCAGATTGATACTTCTCGACGGTGAAAACCGGTTCGCGCCGAAAAACTTCGTCAAGCGGGGATCATCCAAAGAAACCAACGTACTTATCTTCTTGACGCCTATTCTTTTCACGTGATCCACAAACTCGTCGATCAATCTCCGCCCAACACCACTATGATGGCAATTCGGATCCACTCCGATCGTATCTATGGTCGCTTGCTCTTCGAATATACCGTACTCTCCCATATAGACTTCCCCCATGACGAAGCCGACCACATTTCCTTTCTCTTCCTCCGCTACGAGGGATATTGGCAAGGAATCTGCCGACTCCACGATTTTTTCGAACTTGACTTTATAGTACTCAGGACGGGATCCCTTGAGTATCTTTTCATCGATCCCAACCACGGCATCGAAATCTTCGGGCTTCATGAGTCTGATCCGAATCGAGCTCGCGTCCATGGTGTCTCCTTTCTATTCGACCTAACGAAACGGGTTCTCTTCCGGAAACTCAGCCGGTGCACCCGGCCGTAATGCGGGGCCCCGGGGAAGAGGGGCCGCCCCGCACGCATCGCCCTGTTGGGGGTTACGCCGGGCCAGGGTGTCGAGCTTCCCAGCCCCCCGGCTTCCCGGCCTCCAGCCGGCTCGCCCATCGCCTCCCCACCGATGTGAATGGATGCAGACAGCCCGAATTTGAGCGATCTACCCACGGGGACGTCCGAGGGGCCCCGGCAGGGAGTCATTCGCCTTTCTTCTTCTTCACCCTCACGACGGATCTCTTGTCCTCGGGCACGGGTGCCGGTACCGGCTTGCCTGAAATCTTGGTGACCGCGCTGAAGAGCGGCGGGCACACCTCGAAGCAACGCCCGCACTTGATGCATTTCTCTTGGTCGATGATATGGACCTTGTTCTTGGCTCCATCAATTGCTTCCACCGGGCATCTCTTTGCACAGGCAGCACAGGCCTGGCACTTGTTTGGATCTATATAGTAAGAAGTCACTTCATGCAGAAGCTTGTGTATTTCTTCGGTCGTATAAAGAGTCTCATACTCCTCCTGAGTCTGAAAACGCACCTTCAGCTTTTCTCGCTTTTCCGTCTTGATGTATGGGACAAGCCTTGTCGCAGCCTCGAACTTGCGCTCTAACTCAGCAGGATCGATTCCCTCGGAACTACCAATAGCGCCCAAATCCCTTATGTGTCTGCTAAACTCGTTCACGACGTCTGCAAACCGGTTGCCTTCGGCCCCGGATATCAACTCGATCCGAATCCGCCCCGGATTGACTCCAAACTCCTCCAACAGTTTCTTGCACAAGCTCACCAGGCTCAACGCATAGAAATTTCCCTGTGTAGCGTAATTACATTCGTTGAGCCGGCAGCCGGCGATGAATACTCCATCGGCCCCTTTGGAGAACGCGCGAAGCACGAAGGCAAGGTCGATCCTGCCCGTGCACATCACGCGAATAAGTCTTACTTCCGTGCTATATTGTAGTCTGGAAACTCCAGCCAGGTCCGCAGACCCGTAACCTCACCAGTGACAGACAAAACCCACGATCTTCGGATCAGAGCTCTTCGCCATTCCGTCGCACCTCACCCGCTAGAGAATACGTGGCCTTCACGATGAATGATTAGGCACGTCCAACCGCCGCATCGATTTGCCTGAAAATCTCCCGGTTCGACAAATCTCTAAACTCGATAGCCCCGGTTGCGCACAAAGAACTGCAAAGACCATCTCCTTGGCAGAGCTCGTAATTCACCACTGCCTTGTTTCCCTGCTCTGTGACGAGCAGCGCTACGGCACCATAGGCGCAGGCCAGGACGCACTCCCCACACCCAATGCATTTCTGCTCGATCACCTCGCAAACAGGGCCCGAGGCTCCAACGGTCTCTCTGCTCATGGGATGTCTCTTTCTCGCCGCGCGGGAAGGGGAAGCCGCGGAGGGGCTGCGCATCGCCCCTGGGCGCTGATTCGGTTGTAACAGGGGGTCCGTGCCGCGTCAATATGGCCGGGGAACATCGATGCCGCAGAGCGCGCCGGGAGCCCCGCCCCTCACGCTGAAGAGAGGCACGGACCCCCGCGTGTGCCCCGAGCTCCTGTCGTTCGCACCCTGCCCCGACAAAGACCCGGGGCGGATCCGGTCCAGCAGCCTCCAAGAGCGGGTCGACCGCGAGACCCTCCGCCGAACCGACGTCGTCGGGATCTTCCCGAAGAGGACGATGGGATCGGCGTCATCCACCACTTGACGGGGACGTGTTCCGAAGTTGAACATGACCCTCGCCGCCGCGAAGATGTATTGCCTGCCGGGCGTCGCTGCTGCGAGGAGCACCACCATGCTGCGTGACCGGGACGAGCGCGGTCCGGGCGGCCGACGACGACCGTCTCCGCACGGCGGACCACGGAATCCTGCAGCGCACCGGAAAACGCGGGAAGAGAGGGCGAGATGAGCACTTGGATACCGGTCGGCGACATCCTCACGGTCCTGGCAGCCCATGAGCCGAACAAGGAGGCCGTGGCAGACCTTTCCCGATCCCTCACGTCCCGGGAGTGGAACGAGCGCTGCAACCGCCTCGCGAACGCCCTTCTCGGTCTCGGCCTCGCGAAGGGCGACCGGATCGGATTCATCGCGTACAACCGCGTGGAATGGATGGAGTTCTACGGCGCGACGGCCAAGGGAGGCCTCGTCTGCGTGCCCGTCATGTTCCGCCTCTCCCCCAAGGAATACGCCTACATCCTCGAGAATTCCGAGGCCAAGGCGTTCATCGTGGGCGAGGACTTCGTCGAGGGAGCCGCCTCCATCCGGGCGCAGCTGCCCAACGTCGAGCACTGGATATACCTCGGCGACGGGCCAACCCCCGAGGGCTACATCGGATACGAGGAGCTGGTGGCCGAGGGTGCTCCGGACCGTCCCCCGGTCAGCGTCCGCCCGGCGGACGTCTGGACGATCATGTACACCTCCGGCACGACCGGCCGGCCCAAGGGAGCGGTTCGAACCCACGAGTCCTATATCGCGTTCTTCCTGACGAACTTCGCGGCCATGGGCTTCCATCGGGCCGACCGCGGGCTGTTCGTCATGCCCATGTGCCACGTCAACTCCATCTACTACGCCTTCACCCTGACCTACTGCGGGGCCGCGGCCATCGTGTACAACCGGTCGTCCTTCGACCCGGAGGACCTCCTGAAGACCCTCGGGAACCACCGGGCCACGTTCACGTCGTTGGTCCCGACGCACTACATCATGGTCCTTTCCCTGCCCGAGGAGGTGAAGAGGAGGTACGACGTATCCAGCGTGCGCAAGCTCCTGTGCTCCTCGGCCCCGATCCGGAGGGACACGAAGCTCGCGGTCCTCGATTTCTTCCAGGGCTCGGAGCTGTATGAAGCGTACGGCTCCACCGAGGCCGGCAAGGTCACGCTGCTCCCGCCGGAGATGCAGTTCGAGAAGCTGGGGTCCATCGGCCGCGAAATGCTGGGCACCGACCTTATCAAGCTCCTCGACGAGAACCGAAACGAGGTCGGGGTCGGCGAGGTGGGCGAGCTCTTCTCCCGGACGCCGTCCTGCTTTCGGGAGTACTGGAAGCTTCCGGAGGCCACCGAAGCGGCCTTCCACGGGGAGTGGTTCTCCGCCGGAGACATGGCCTACCGTGACGCGGACGGCTACTACTACCTCGTCGACCGCAAGAAGAACATGATCATCTCGGGCGGAGAAAACGTCTATCCCTCGGAAATCGAGAACGTGATCGGCGCCCACCCGGCGGTAAAGGACGTGGCCGTGATCGGAGTGCCCGACGAGAGGTGGGGGGAGCGAGTCACGGCGGTCGTGGTGCTTCGGGAGGAATATGAGGCGAAACCGGAGGTCGCCCGGCAGATAGGGGAATTCTGCAAGGGCAAGATCGCAGGCTACAAGTGTCCGAAGGACGTGGAGTTCATTCAAGACGCCGAGATGCCTCGGACGGCCACGGGCAAGGTCCTCCACCGAAAGCTGAGGGAACGCTACGGCCACTGGTCCGGAACGCGCTGAGGAACCTCCCCGGCGGCATCCTCCGGAGACCCCGCACACGCACCGGGAGAGACTCCACGAGACGGAGAAGCACAGGCAGGGTAGCGGCAGGGCGCCTGCGTGTCACCGAAAGAGATGCGGCCATCCGCGAGCCGCCGCTCACGCAGCGCGGTCTTGTGCAAAAGAAGAAGGCATGAGACGAGTGACGGACCACGGGCGCCCGATCGAGGCGGTATCCGGGCCTGAAGACATCCAAGACCTCGACTGCGCGAGGGATCTGGGAAATCCCGGGTCCTGCCCGTATACCCTGGGGTCCCACTCGGGAGGGTATCGCACCCGGACGTGGACCCAGCGGATGACTGCAGGCCTGGGCGCTCCGAATGACACGAACGAGCCCCCAGGGGTTTGCGGGAAGAGCCGTCGTCGCCGGTCGGGCCCGAGAACAGATCCCGCCTTTCCGTCCGGGAGAGAGGAGCAGCGCTGGGACCCCTGAAAGGCCTTCGGGTATTGGAGTTCGCGGGCATCGGGCCTGGCCCCTTCTGCGCAATGATGCTCTCCGACATGGGAGCCGAAGTCCTCCGGATCGACCGAAGGCCGACGGCGGATGCTCCGCCGAAGCCCGCCCTTCTCAACCCGGGCCGATTCGGAATCATCAACCGCGGCCGCCGGTCCGTCGCCGTGGACCTCAAGCGCGGTGAAGCCGTCGCGGCCGTGCTTCGGCTCATCGAGCGGGCGGACGCGCTGATCGAGGGCTTCCGGCCGGGCGTGATGGAGCGCCTTCGGCTGGGGCCGGAGGTCTGTCTGGCCAGAAATCCACGGCTGATCTACGGGCGAATGACCGGCTGGGGCCAGGAGGGGCCGCTCGCCCGGGCCGCCGGGCACGACATCAACTACATTTCGCTCGCGGGCGCACTCCACGCCATGGGGCGGCCCGACTCCCCGCCCGCACCGCCCCTGAACATCGTTGGTGATTTCGGCGGCGGCGCGGCCTACCTGGCTTTCGGGATGGTCTGCGGAATGCTCGAGGCCAGGAGCTCGGGGAAGGGTCAGGTGGTGGACGCTGCCATGGTCGATGGGGTGGCCTCCCTCATGTCACTCGAGTACACGGCGAGGGCGCTTGGGGTGAGGAATCCCGGGCGGGGATCGAACCTGCTCGACGGGGGGGCGCACTTCTATGACACCTACGAGTGCGCCGATGGAAAGTACCTGGCGGTCGGAGCCATCGAGCCGCAGTTTTACGACGCGCTACTCCAGGGATGCGGGATCGATGACCCGGAGTTCGTCCCCCAGAACGACGAGCGTCGGTGGCCCGACCTCAAACGGAAGATCGCGGTGATCTTTCGCGGCCGGACGCGGGACGAATGGTGCCGCCTCTTGGAGGGTACCGACGCCTGCTGCGCACCCGTGCTCGACCTGGACGAGGCACTCGAACACCCCCACAACCGGGCCCGAGGGACGTTCCTCGAGATCGACGGTCTCGTTCAGCCCGCGCCAGCCCCTCGCTTCAGCCGAACGGCACCCGAGGTGCAAGGTCCCCCTCCGCTGGCCGGAGAGCACACGGAACCGGCATTGCGGGACTGGGGATTTCGCGAAGAGGAGATCGAAGAGCTTCGCCAGGCCGGAGCCATCTGAAAGGCCCTCCGGACCTCCCGTGGGAAGATTGTTGAGGTTCGGGGATTTCCTGGGTTCCTAGCAGGGTGCTGACCCCCCCTGGGTTTTTCAGCTACGGGTTCTCGGGGACGGCCCCTTCGAACCCTCACGAATCACTGCGCTTTTCAAGCTCCGTGATTCGGCGCCCCATCCGTGGGGCGGGCCGCAGGCCGTCTTTCAACGGCCTGCTAGGGGACGCCGGCGACTAAACGTATCTCCCCTGCCCGAGCTTCGTTCCGTGCGGGCCTGCTCGATGGCCTTGCTCACCGCGCCATTTGGCTCCGGCCGGTCAGGCTCCCCGGGCATGCGGCCAGCCTACTGGGCAGGCCCGCCCTGTCCATCCGGACAGGGCCCCCCCTCTCTGCCAATATGGTGCAAAAACCGCCAGCGTCCCCTCGGTCGCTCCACGAAAATTCACCAGGCCTATTTGTATTCCTTGCTGTACTTCTCAACCATCCCTTGCACCGTCTTGAAGATGGCCTCTCCATCGAGGCCTTTCTCGTTTGCGCTCTTGATGTAATCCGAGAAAACCGGCTTCACCGCTTCCTTGAATTTTGCCTGCTCTTCGTCGGACAGCTCTATGAATTCATGTCCGAGCTTTAAAGCGAACTGCCGGCCGGATTCGTCGCTGTCCTCCCAGGCCTTGGCCGTAACCTCCTCGTACTTCTTACTCACATCGGTGATGATCTTCTGAAGCTCCTGCGGGAGACTGTTCCACTTTGCGAGGTTCATGGCGACGAAGAACCCCTGGGTGTAGGAAGACCCATAGGTCAACGTCGTATGCTTTAGCACTTCCGCCTGTTTGAAACCCTCCAAGGCTTCAATGGGGACCAGGGTGCCGTCGACGATGTTCTTCTTCAGGGCCTCATACGTCTCCCCCTGGGACATGGCCACCGGTGCCGCACCCAGGGCCCTGACGATCAGCTGGCTCGTCCCGGTGGAGCGGATCTTGAGTCCCTGCACGTCCTCCAGCTTGTGGACCGGCTTTCGTGCGGTGTGGAGCAGGCCCGGGCCGTGGGCAAACAGGTAGCACACGTGGACGTCCTGCAGCTCGGCCGGCTGAAGCTCCCGGTAAAGCTCGTTGATGACCCTCGTCGCCACGAAGGCATTCCGGTAGCCGAGAGGGTTGTCGACGGCCGAGATGACGGGAAACCGTCCGGGAGAATAGGCGAAGACGGACAGTCCGAAATCCGAGATCCCTTTGACGACGCCGTCGTAGATCTGCGGCGCGGGCGTCAGGGAGCCCCCGGTGAATACGCGTATCTTGATTCGTCCGTTCGATTTCTCCTCGATCTCCTTGGCCCATGATTCCGACAGCTGTGCCTGAATGTGCGTGGGAGGGAAAAAGGTGCTGTAGGTGAAGCTGTAGGTTTGCGCCTCGCCCGGCTTCACGCAAACCGCCACCACGAGGAGTAGCCCGAGAAGAACAAGACCTGTCGCCGTCAGAAAACGTTTGCACATGTGGAGCCCTCCTCTTCGGTTGGAAGTTGCACGGCCCGTGTCCTTCCAAGGACGCGGAATCAGTAAGCCACAAAGCTCGGCAAAAACAAGGCGATCTGAGGGAACAGGATCATGATCACGAGATAGGTGACCAACGTCAGAACAAAAGGCAACGCACCCTTGAATATCACTTCCAAGGGCACGTCTCTGGCAATCCCGCTGACCACATAGACGTTGATTCCCACCGGCGGCGTGATCACACCCAACTCCGTCACCAGGACGATGACGACCCCGAACCAGATGGGGTCATAACCGAGACCGACCGCTACGGGGTAGAATATGGGGATGGTCAGCAGGATCATCCCCAAGGCGTCCATGAAACACCCGCCGATGAAGAAGAAGAACATCACGACGAGCATGATGGCCCAAGGAGGAAGAGGAAGGCTCACCGCCCAGGCGGACAGGGTACTCGGGATCGTGGTCACGGCCAGGAAGTGGCCGAAAACGGTCGCGCCGGCCACGATCATCAAGATCATGCAGGTGGTTCGCACGGAGGAGAACAGCGCTTCCAGAAAACCCCGCCACGAGAGGTTCCCTCTCACGAGAGGAATGAGCAGCCCCCCCAAGGCCCCCACCGCGCCGGCCTCGGTGGGGGTGAAGACCCCGGCGAATAGACCGCCCATGACCATGACGAACAGGATCATCACTTCGACGAGGCCGCCGAGGGACTTGATCCGCTGCTTGAAACCCTGCCTTTCGATACGAGGCGCTATCTCGGGTCGCAACGAGACCCAGATGTAGATCGTCAGAATGAAGAGCGCCGAAAGGAGGATTCCCGGAAGAATCCCGGCCATGAAGAGCTTCCCGATCGACTGGCCGGTCTGGATGCCGTAGATGATGAAGATCACACTGGGCGGGATGAGAATGCCGAGGCTTCCCCCGGCGGCCACCACCCCCGTTGCCAACTCGTCCGCGTAATTAAACCTCTTCATCTCCGGGAGGGCCACGGACGCCATGGTCGCAGCCGTGGCGTTCGTTGAGCCGCAGATGGCGGAAAAGCCGGCGCATGCTCCGACGGTTGCCATTGCGAGACCGCCCTTGTGGTGACCCAGCCACATGAAGGCGGCATCGTAGATCTTTCGGCTGATCCCGGAATAAAACAGGATCTGTCCCATGAACACGAACAATGGCACGATGGTCAGGTCGTAAGAGCTGAATACCGTGAAGAAGTCCTTGATGGTAACATTCAAGGCAGCTGCAGGGGTGACCAGATATCCAAAGCCAAAGAGGCCCACGAGTGCCATGCAAAAAGCGACCGGCAATCTCGAAAACAGCAGCAGAACAAGGCAAAGAACACCGACGATTCCAACGGTTACAGGACTCATAGGATCCAATCCCTGGTCCAAATACGCCGGAGATTCACGACGATGGCGAGGCACAGCGCAAGAAAACAGCCGGCCATCGCGTAAAGGATAGGATAGAAGGGAACGAGAAGGGTCGGCATCACCTCGCCGGCAGCTTTCATGTCCGATGCCAGTGCGATGGACTCCCGGAAGAGTACAAGGAATAACAGTATTCCGACGACATGCGTCACAGTGTCTATGACGCGTTGCGTCCCCTTGGGTAGGCTCTGCAGCAAGATGTCGACGGCCACATGGCCCTTTTGAAGCATGGTGTAGGGCATTGCAGCGGAGACCAGGATGGCTCCCAGGAGGCTCACGGCATCATAGGTCCCTGGAATGGGTCTGCTGAGGAAGTATCGCATGGATACGTCGAGACAGGTCAGCACCATGATCGCAAGCAGCGCTGCCGCCGCAGCCACCTTCAGCAGCGAACCCAGGGCTGTAACCGTCTGGTCGAAGAGTGACGCTTTCATGACTTCGTCCCAGCAACCTCCATGTTCCGGGGTCCGAGCCCAGGCCCTTGTCGTCGTCCACTTCCTACGGGGGGGACCGCCCGCCGTTAATGCCTCAGGGTCGAGGGGGGCCGGCGCAGCGTTCGAGCCTTTGTTGCACACGGAAGACGAGCTGTCAATACTGCATGCCACCTCTCTCAAGCAATGATCCGCAGGCATTGTCGAGGATTTCGTCTCCCAAGAACAGTCAAGTCGGCTTTCGCCGATCCACAACCCGCTTGGCTTTTCCCTCGAAGCGCGGAAGCGATGAAGGCTCGCAGATCTCCACGTTCGGGGTTATCCCCTGCCGGCCCTGAACGTGGGAGACGATCTCCGCGCCCAGGCGCTCCCTCTCTCCCGGCCGTTCCCAAAGCTCTTCGCTCGCCTCCACCATGATGTTGAGTGCATCCATGGCGGTCCTGTCTTGATCGATGACGATCTGCCACCCGTCGCCCACGCCTTCGATCTGCGACAGGATCTGCTCGATCTGAGAGGGGAATACCAGAGTCCCCCTGATCTTGAGCACGTCATCGGACCTGCCGGTGATCGCCTCGATCAGCGGATGGGCCGTCCGTCCGCACGGGCAGCCGTGCGGTTCCGGCGCAAGGCGCGACAGGTCCCTCGTGCGCCACCGGATGAAAGGCGAAGCTTCCTTGGTCAGGGTGGTGAATACGAGCTCTCCCGGCTCACCGGGCGCGACCCGCCTGCCCGTGGAAGGGTCGATCACTTCGAGGAAGTAGTGATCGGCGAGGATGTGCAGGCGGCTTGACTCGGCGCTCGAGAGACAGGCGAAGGCGACCGTTGATCCTCCCATTTCGGAGGTTCCGTAGTTCTCGCAGTAGACGAAGCCGTCGGGAAGCTGGGCGGCCAGCTTCTTCCGGAAGGCCGGCGCCGCGATCTCCCCCCCGTGGCAGCCCCGCCTCAAGGCCCAGTCGACCTTCGGGTCGATACCGGCCGCTGCGGCCTCGCTCAACAGGTAGTTCAGGAAGCTGGGCGTGGAGCAGATGACGGTGTGCTTCATGTCTCGCAGCCATTCGATGGCTGCCTTCGTCCTGCCCGGCCCCCCGGGGAAGAGCGTCGCGCCGACCTGTCTGGTCCCCGCTTCGTGGCAGGCGCCCCCCAGGAAGAGCCCGTAGCCGAAGGACTGGTATACCAGATCCGACGGTCCGATGCCGGCGCCCGCGAAGATCCTACCCATCTGGTTCGAGAGGGTCTCGCACCAGTCCTTCTTCGTGTAGCCGATCAACGTCGGGACGCCGGTCGTGCCCGAGGAGGCGGCGAATCGGTAGATCCGTTCGGGCGGAAACCCCAGCAACCCGTAAGGGTAAAGCGACCTCAGGTCTTTCTTTTCGCTGAAGGGGACGTGGACCAGATCATCGGTCCCCTTGATGTGCTTCGGCTTCACTCCTGCCGAGTCCAAGAGCTGCCTGTAGTACGGGATGGTTTCGTAGCAGCGCTCCACCAGCGCTCGGATGCGGGCGTCCTGAAGCGCGCTCAAGTCGGTCAGGGATATCGTATCCATCGCCTCGTCGAAGTACATCGTCGGTTCCTCCACGGTCCGATCGTCAGGTGCTCGAGCCGGCGGCGTCCCCGTTCACCCTGGACACCAGGAAGCCGACGATGGCTTCGGAAGTGCTCCCGGGGGGAAAGACCTCCGCCACACCCTTCGCCTTCAGCCCCGGTATCTTCTGCCGAGGAATCGTTCCCCCGCAGAAGACACAGACGTGATCCAAGCCCCGCTTCTTCAGCAGGGCCATCATGACTTCGATCTGGCCGTAGTTCGAGGCGTGAGAGCTGATGCCGATCGCGTCCACGGCCTCCTGCACGGCTGCCTCGACGATCATCTCCGGGGTCTGGTTCACGCCCAGGTACACGACCTCGATGCCGGCGTCCCTGAGGATCCTGGCCACGACCACACCCCCCACGGTGTGCCCGTCGAGGCCGATCATCGAAATGATGGTCTTGATTCTCTTCATGGCCGGCATCCCTCGCCTACTGGCAGGCCGTTGAAGAACGGCCTGCAGCGCGCCCCACGGACGGGGCGCCGAATCGCGGAGCTTGAAAAGTGTAGCGATCGTAAGGGTTCGAAGGGGCCGCCCCCGAGAACCCGTTGCTGAAAAACCCCTTGGAGGGGGTATTTCAGTATCCTGCTAGAGGATGAAAGGGCACTCGATCATGCGGAAGGGATCATAGCTGAGGCCCCGACCCATCCGGATCACGCCCATGATCTCCCCCGCTGTCGCATAGGCCTTTACCGCCTCGATGAGGGAGGGCATCACGTTGAAGCGGTCCTCCTTCTCTGCGTCGGCGAGCAGCTGCGAGAGCTTCGCCCGAACGAGCGGGATGTCCCTCGTCCTCTTCCACTCCTCCATGCGCCGGGCGATGCTCTCGGACTCCTCGGCCTTCACTTCCTGGATCGGGATCTCGAAGTCCTCGTCGGGCGGGATTACCAGGTGGTTCACGCCGACGACCAGCCGTTCTCCGGTCTCTACCTCCCGGTGTCTCTTCTGAAACTCCTCCTGGAGCATCTCGTCGATGTAGCCTTTCCGCACGGCCGCCGTCATCCCGCCCAGGTCCTCGATCTTGTTCCAGATCTCGTAGGCTTCCTTCTCGACGGCGTTGGTGAGATGCTCGACGAAATACGAGCCCGCGAGGGGATCCACCACATCCGTGGCTCCGGTCTCCGCGGCGACGATGTGCTGCGTGTTCAAGGACATCCTCGCGGCCAGCGCCGACGGCTCCGCGTGGGCGTTGTCGAGTGTCGCGTTGTCGATGGCCGTGCAGCCGCCGATGGCGCCCGCCAGCGTCTGGATGGCGCAGCGGACGATGTTGTTGAGCGGCTGCTGATAGGTCATGTCGCGCCCCGAGGTGTGGACGGCAATGAGAAGCTGACAGGACTTCTCTTTCTTTGCCTTGAACTTCTCCTTGGCCAGCTTGGCCCACATCCTTCGGAGAGCCCGCATCTTCGCTATTTCCTCGAAGAAGCGGGTCCCGACGCTCACGAGCTCGTACGGCAGCAGCGCCACGTCGTCGAAGTCGAGCCCCCGCTCGCCGACCAGCAACCCGCACAGCTCGTTGAGCATGGCCATCTCGATCGCGAGTGCCTGTGCGTTGTTGCCCCCGGACTGTTGAAAGTGCTGGCTCAGAATGCCGGCTCTCATCCGGATCTTGTTACGTATGATGTACTCCGAGGCGTCGAGGAAGAGCTTGAGATTGAGCTCGAGGGGCTGGACGTCGGTCTGCCCGAAGCAGTTCCCGAACGGATACTCGGTCACGCTGCCGTGGATCTCGCGCAGGTCGACTCCGCGTTTCTCGGCAAGGGCGACGACGTAGGCGAGCCGCAACACGGAAGGCGCACAGGACCCGAGCAGGGTGATGGACTGTCCGGTGAGGGGAATCCCGTCCATCAGCTCCTCGAACTCGAGCAGCGAGGAACCCGGCCACCCCAGGATGCCGGCCTCTCTTCGTCCCAACGGATGATCGGGATCGATGGGCGCGGCAGAGACCCTGTCCACGATGACGCACAGCCCGCCCCTCTGTCCCATCTCCCGGTACTTCTTGAGGACGGCATTGGTCTCCTTCGAGCTGCCCAGCCCTGCGGTCATCCTCTGGGTCCAAAGCCGGCTGCGATACCCTTCCGGGTGGTAGCCCCGCGTATACGGGTAGGAACCCGGATCGCCCAGATCCCTCGCGTAGTCGAACCCTCGGATGTCTTCCGGTCCGTAGGACGCCTTGATTGGGTGCCCGTAGTCGGTCTCTCGTCTCATCTGCCCTCTCCTCGAGAACGATGCCGTTCACGTCCTTGGGGCACGCCCCACAGCCCCCTCTCGATGCCTTCGATTCCGCTCAGGAAGATCCCGTAGACGGTATGCGCCAGTTCCTCCGGGCCGACCGGTCCGGCCGGGTCGTACCAGGAATAGATCCAGTTGCACATGCCGAAGAGGCAGAAGGTGATTACCGGGATCCTCTTCGCTTCCACGCTGTCCCCCAGGAGGCCCCTCAGGGCACCGGACACGATCCCGTAGTAGATGCGCTCCTTCTCGTGGATGACGCGCAGGTACTCCGGCGGCAGGCAGTACGCCTCGTGCAGGAGCACCTTGCCTTCGGCCACGTGGCCCACGTGGATCGAGATGTGCCTCGAAATCACGAACCGCAGTTTCGCCTGCGCCCCTGCGATCTTCTCCAGATCCGGCTCCAGGTCCTCGAGGATGAGATCCATGTAGCTGCTCAGCAGGAAGAACAGTACCTCCGTCTTGCTGCCGAAGTAGTGGTAGACTCCTCCCTTGCTTGTCTCCACGGAGGCGGCGATGTCCTCCATCGTGGTTTCCAGAAAGCCTTTCCGGCTGAAGAGCCCGGCTGCTGCCCGAGCGATCCGCTCGGCCTTCTCCCGGCCCCGATGGTCCCACTCGTTCCACTTCTCGGGCATGACGGCCTCCAACCGACCAGTCGGATTAATCCGACTGGTCGGATTGTGACGGCGGCGGGGAGCGGCTGTCAAGCTTGGGGACGGTTTAGGGGACGCTGGCAACCTTTGAAACGTATCTCCCTTCGCGCGAGCTTCGTCCGAGCGGGCCCGCTCGATGATTTTGCTCACCGCCATGTGGCTGCCCAGGGGAGAGGAAGCGACGGAGAGGGGCCGACCGAGAAGGAAGCGTCCTTTCCCCCGGGTTCCTCGGATTCCCTCTTTCGGAAGAAGGCGCCACTCGGGGCGCTCCGTTACTGGGGGGGTCCGGGCTCACGCGTCCAATACGGCCAGGAACTCAATCTCGATGAGCCAATCGGGCCTGAGGAGGCTGTGCACGACCACCCCCGTTGCGGCCGGGAAGTTGTCCTTGAAGAACTCTCGTCGAATGTCGGCCGTCTGCGCGTACTCGGGAACCGCTTGGGGCGTGATGTAGTCCGTCGTCTTCACCACGTCGTCGAAGCTCGCTCCGGCCTTCTCGAGGAGGCCGTGCACGGTCTCGTAGATGTGGCGCATCTGCGCACGAAGGTCGCTCTTGTGGATCGTGCGGTGGTTCTCGTCCGTCGCGACGGTGCCGGAGATGACGAGCAACCTCCCCTTCTTGACGGCGTCGCTCCAGGTGAACTGCTTCCGCTTGTACATCTCGTCGAAGACGTTGTAGTTCTCTCTCTGCATGAGCTCACACCTCCACATTTGAGCCGGTGTCCGTCAGCTCTCGTTGTTTGGGAAAAGCCCGCACGTGGGGCACCGGTCCGCTGGAGCGAGGCTGGGACAGGCTGGCGACCGAA
>CAZYJP010000007.1:15767-20838 GCA_964647795.1 uncultured Thermodesulfobacteriota bacterium | reverse complement strand
TGGACTGCCGGCTCTACCGGGCGGGCAACCTGGCGGCGTCGGACCTCCTCCACCGGGCCGCCTGGATCGAGCCCTGAGCCCGCGGTGCCGGGCCTGCCGGCCCGCCGGTTTCCGAGGTGGGAGCAGAGGCCGTGCGGCGGCGAGACGAAGCTCATGGCGCGAGTCCTGATCGAGCCGGCGACGTACGAGGCCGTGTCGAGGAGCCTGGCATAGGAGGAGCCGTCGGCCCGGGCCAGCTCGATCTCGTGCAGGAGTCACATGCCACGCTGCGGCGAACCAGACCGTCATGGGTGTACGTGTGTCCTGGAAGATCGTGCCCGCCGTGACCAACACCCGGCGTCGGCACAGGTCGCACCAGAAGCGGCGATCGCCCATACGCCAACCGCGAGATCCTTCGCAGCGCGGGCAAACGAAACCGTTCGGATAGCGAAGCCACTCCAGGTAGTCGGTGCAGGCGGCATCATCCGGGAACCAAGCACGCAGCTCGGCGTAATTGCGCAGGTAGTCTCGCCCGGCCCGCAAGGCCCCGGCAGGCAGTTGGGTCACCACCACTACCTCTTGTACCAACCGCACTCAGATGGCCATCACCCATTGTTCAATCATTCTGAGGCGGAGAATACGAGTAGCCAACACCGGTGACGCGAACGACTTCAAATCTCGGGAACCAGTCGCAGTTCAGCCCAAAGCTCCATGAGGGATCGAATCGCGTCTGCTGGACGTGGATCGCGACACACGAAGCGTACGACTGCGAAATTCTGAATTCCAGTAGCGAGCACTGCGGGCAAGCGCTCCCGATCGATACCGCCGATCGCGACGCAGGTGAGTGGGGACTGTCGAATGATGTCGGCAGCCCGCTCGAGTCCGACGACCGGATCGGGGATTCGCTTGGTCGGGGTGGCATAAACCGGACCGACACCGATGTAGTCGGGCTGGACGGCGATCGCGGCAGCAGCCTGTGCGTCGTCGTGAGTCGATAGCCCGAAGCGCTTCGAATCCGAATTGGGCCAGCCTTTGCGTGCCTCCTCGATCGTTAGATCCGACTGTCCGAGGTGCAGGCCATCGGCGTCGACCTCACGTGCGATGTCGACGTCGTCGTTGACGATGAAGCGGGTGGAGCAGCCGCGGGTGATCCGGCGCATCGCATGACCAATGCGAATCACTTCGTCTCGGGATGCGTCCTTCATTCGCAATTGTACGTAACGCACGCCCTGTTCGACCGCGGCTTCGGTGCATGCCGCGTATCCAGAGATGGGATCCGTAATCACGAGGTACAGACCAAAGGATTCCTTCATGTGGCTTTCTCTAACAGGTCATGCCCGATCGCAAGTGGCATCTGACACTCTCGGTCGGAACCCCGATGGCTCACATTCCGGGACTCTGGGATGCCACGTTGTCCATCGGAGGTTCCGTTACGCCACGTTGTCCATCGATGCTGCAACCAGAAAGCTGCGATCGAAGTCCTTCCAGATGGGCTCGAAGCCACGATCGAGAAGTTCTGTGGCCAGCTCACTGGCGCTGCGATGATCTTCGATGCGGAACTGTTCCCCGGAGCAATCGGACTCGCCGTAGCCTCCCGGATTCGTGCGACTTCCAGCACTCATCCGTGTGATCCCGAGCCCCATCAAGTGGTCCCGCAACGCTGCTGGCTCGCGCGTGGACAGCACGAGTTCCGCGTCGGGCAACGCGAGGCGCATCGTACAGATCATCTGCACCAGTTGACGGTCGGTGACGGGATGGGGTGCTGCACTGCCCCCCGCATGATCTCTGATCCTTGGAAAACTCACGGCAATGCGGCTACGCCAGAACTGCTTTGTCAGCTGACGACCGTGTAGCGCCAGCGCATGCGCCTCGAGCTGCCATGGCGCCAACCCCAATAGCGCGCCGATCCCTAGGGACCGGAATCCGGCTTGACCGGCATGCTGCATGGCTTGGAGCCGCCGTGCATAGTGATGCTTCGGTCCCGCCAAATGAACCTTGCGATAAGTGTCGGTTTGGTACGTCTCTTGGTAGAGCGTCAATCCGTCTATACCAGCCGCAACGAGCCGCTGGTACCCAGTGAGATCGAAGGTCCCCACTTCGATCGACAACGAATCGAAGCGTGGACGCAGCGCGTGTGCCACGGCCTCGAGGTATGCCAAATCGATGATTTTTGGCTTTTCTCCGCTAACCAGCAACAAATGGCGAAAGCCTTCGGCGTGCAGGTGCTCCGCCTCGGCTTTCACGGCATCCACGGATAACGTCAGCCGCGGGATGGCGAGTTCCTGGGAGAAACCGCAATAGCTGCAACGATTGACACAATCGTTCGACACATACAGCGGCGCGTAGAGTTGCATCGTGCGCCCAAACCGTTGGCGAGTGAGGGCTTTGGCCTTTTGCGCCATGCGCTCCAGATACGGGGCCGCTGCTTTGGACAGAAACGCAATGATGTCTTGCTCGTCCAGCTGATCGCGTTTCAGCGCACGTTCGACGTCCCGAGGCGTCACGCTCGAGAAGGCGAGCTGCAACGGTTCGGTTGTCATGCCCCTGCCCTCAAGAATCCGGTAAGTGGGCTGGATGCACGCGCCAGATGAGTCTCGTCGCCCGGTCCGGCCGCCCTCGCCAACTCGGCAGCTTCCACGGCTGCCTTGAAGGCTCGCGCCATGCGCACTGGGTCGTCTGCAATCGCGATCGCAGTATTGACGAGCACTGCGTCTGCCCCCAGTTCGATGGCTTCTGCGGCATGAGATGGCATGCCGAGCCCCGCGTCGACGACCACGGGAACGGTTGCTTGTTCGATGATGATGCGCAGCTGGTCCCGTGTCTGCAGTCCACGATTCGAGCCAATGGGTGCAGCCAAAGGCATCACGGTTGCGCAACCGACCTCCTCCAACCGCTTTGCGAGAATTGGATCCGCATTGATGTAAGGCAAGACCACGAACCCCGCCTTGACGAGTTGTTCCGCAGCCTTCAAGGTTTCGATTGGATCCGGCAAGAGGTAATTTGGATCCGGAGTCACCTCGAGTTTGACCCAATTGGTTTTGCAAGCCGCCCGTGACAACTTCGCAACGCGCACCGCCTCTTCCGCATCGCGTGCGCCGGAGGTGTTCGGTAGCAAGCGGTATCGGGAGAAATTGAGCGCGGACAGCGTGCGGTCGGCAGGAGCATTGACGTCGATGCGGCGCAAGGCAATGGTAACCAGCTCGGTACCCGAAGCCGCCACTGCTTGGGCCATGACGTCCGGCGAAGCGAACTTACCCGTGCCGACGAACAGACGGGACTTGAACGACTGTCCGCCGATTACGAGGTCTTTGAGCACAGGCATTTCAACCGCCTCCGACGAAATGCACGATCTCGAGCCGATCGTTGGCCTGTAAAGCCATGGCTCCGAAGTGCTCGGCTTCGAGGATTTCGCCGTTGTGTTCGACCGCGACGTGCTCGGCAGGCTTTCCGATCTGCGCCAGCAGGGCAGCAATCGTGACGCCAGCGTCGACGTCGACAGGATCGCCGTTTACGATGATCTGCATTTCATTCTCCTTCGCCCGGAGCAACTGCCCCGAGCAATAGCCGCAGCACCACGTTGGCCTGATGACCTGCAGCAACGGTGACCTTCGGAGCCAACAGGCCTCGGCCGGGCTCCGCGGCCGTAGTACCGTCGCCAATCAAAAAATGGTTGCCGAAAACGCGTCGTGACCGAATTGACGAGGCTGGTCCGTAGCCTGCAATGCCCGACACCGCGACGAGTGGGATGGTCGGAAGCTCGCGCCGCATGGCAGCGGACAGTTCCGCTTTTGCAGCGGGAGTGTCGAAGCATTCTGCCACGACATCGCAACTAGCGAACAGACGCGCCACGTCGGCTTTCGTGATCTTCACGCACTGCAGATCGAGCTGCACGTAGGGGTTGATGCGCGTCAGGTTTGCGGCCAATGCCTCGACCTTGGGCACGCCGATTTGATCAACGAAAAACTGCTGACGATTGAGGTTGCTCGGCTCGACCACGTCGAAATCGACGAGGGTAAGCTTGCCGATCCCTGAACGGGCAAGGGCCACGGCCACCGTGCTTCCGAGTCCGCCACATCCGGCGATGCCGACGTGTGACCGCTTGAGCTTTGCGTGTACTCCCGGGCCATGCCGTGCCACGAGCAGTGCTTCGAGTTCCTGCGGACTTGGGGCTATCCCGCGGCGAATGAGAATCACCTCGTCGCCAGCCGACAAAGGTACGTCTGCCACGACGGGAAAGCCATTGAGGATGACCAAATCCGCGTCCGGCCGCTGCGCACTGGCGAGCGTCCTCAACGTCACCGTGGCGGGCAGCGTAAGCGGCCGCTCGTTCACTCGGATATCGATGGTACCGACTTCGTGCAAGGCATCTCTCCCGGAGATGCCGGACCACACGCGAACGCTAGGACCTGCTCCCTACGCCGGCATAATCCGGATCAGGTTCAACGGGTCAGCGGCGTACCGCTTTCTCAGCCCCTCGGCGGGGCTCCCCGGTCAGCCGGGACCCTAGCGTAAACGGGAGTCCCCCCGGCTTTGCCGGGGGAGAATTTACTGTGGAATCACCTCGGCGTCAACCGAGCGTGGACACCAGGATCCACCGCCTGTCGCAGGGCAGACAGCGGGCAGGGGACCCAAAGTGTCAATATTCATCCTTTAGGTGCAGTCTTGCGTGCCTGTGTGGCCCACTCCTGTCGGAGAGCCCCCTGCAGCGGTGCAACGCACGGGCGGAGCCCGGTTTCCGGGCAGAGTTGTCCCTCGCCTCTGCTCGATCTGCCCCTGTCGCATGCTGCCCCGCGGTGGGGGCGCTATCCCGTCGATGGCTCCGCCATGGCCAGGATGCGCGCCCGCGCTCGGCAGAGCACCTCATTAGAGGGTTGGCCTCCGGCCAGGCGCACGATCAGCCGGCGCCCGTGCTCCAGCACCCGCCCCGCCCGGCAGATGATCGTGTACCGGATGGCCCTGAGCCGCTTTCGCACCCACTGGCCCCCCAGCACCAGCCGCTTCATGGCACTGTGCAGGTTGCAGGCCAACAGCATGATTGCCCACCACGCGGCGTTGGCTCCAATCGGGCTCCGCCCGATGCCGCGGCCAGGAG
>CAZYJP010000007.1:0-15667 GCA_964647795.1 uncultured Thermodesulfobacteriota bacterium | reverse complement strand
CTGCTCCTACAAGGGGTATGGCCGGCTCACGCCTCGGAGGGCTGGGGCAGCGCCTGTTAGACGTGGTTGCGGAGCTGGAGCTCCACGGGGTGGGGGTTCAAGTAGGTCTGGAGCCCGAGGTAGGGTTGGGCGTACTTGCGCACGTAGTGATTGACCAGAGTGACGGGGACGATCAGGGGGACGAGCTCGGTCCGGTACTGTTCGATCACGTCGAGGAGCTCCTGCTTTTCGCCCGCACCGAGTTGTTTCTTGAAATAGCCGAGGGCGTGCTGGAGGACGTTGGCGTTCTTCCGAGGCGTGGTCTTCAGGCGCAGGGCGTCCACGAGGAGTTCCTCGTACCGGCGGTAGAGCTCGGCGGCGGGGTGGTCCTTGGCCGCCGCCACGAGCCTGCCCAACTCCTGGTAGTGCTTCGGGCTGTGGGACAGGACGAGGAGCTTCTCCCGGGTGTGAAAGTCCACCAGGTTGCCCCGGCTCGTGCCATGGGCCGCCGCATGACGCCAGCGCCGGTAGGTGAAGATCCTCTCGACGAAGTTCTCCCGCAGCACCGGGTCGTGGAGGCGCCCCTCCTCCTCCACGGCCAGCAGAGGAAAGTGCGCCATGAAGGCCCGGGCGAAGAGGCCGACGCCGACCTTCTCGGGCATCTCCTTTTCCGTGTAGACCTTGACCCGCTCCATGCCACTCGAGGGGGACCCGCTCTTGAAGACGAACCCGCACAGGTCTTCGGCTTCGAGCGCCTTCAGGCGCCCGCCCGCCCAAGCCAGCATCCGCTCGGTGAGGTCCACGCCGGTGCGCTGGGTGACCAGGCGCGGCCGCTCGGGGTCTCCCACCAACCGCATCGCTTCCCGGGGCACGGGGAGGCCGCACTCTACCTCCGGGCACACGGGCACCCATTCCACATAGCGGCCCAGGGTGTCTCGGAGATAGCGGTCGAGCTTGTGCTGGCCGTCGTATCGGACGGCTTCACCCAGGAGGCACGAGCTGATGCCGAGGCGGATCTTGGGGGGGGGCGGGGTCGCGGGGCTGGAAGCGCTCACGCAGGAGGTCCTTTCGACGGAAGGGTGCCCCGGCAGTCTGCCCGGGAGGGGGGGCGCGTCAAACAACCGATTTGACGGATGCCGGCCGGCTCGCCTACTTTGGCGGGCGCAAGGAGGAGGCGCCGTGACCTCCCCACCCCCCGGTTCCGGTTTCCCCCCTGCGGCCCCGCATCCAGGCCCGCAATTGCGGGTCCTCGGCGCCGCGTATCTGGCGGTCACGTGGCCTGGTGCCCTGATTTTCGGGTATCCGGGGATGATGGGCCCCCAATGGCGAGAGGCCCTGGGGTTGAGCCGGGCTGCGGTCGGGGCGACGCTCTTCTTCGTCCTCGCCGCTGTGGGCACGAGGAGACCTTCGTGGACGAGGCGGCCCAGAGGGGGACCCTGCGCTGGCCGTGCCCGAAGCCGGGAGGGGATGGGCGAAAGGAGGTCCGCCGCGGTGTGGACGTGCTCCACTTCGACGCGGGCGGATCGTCCGGAAGCCGACGTACTCGAAGACGACTCCAGTGATCGGCGGGGACCGGGTGCGCCTGGTCTGCGCCCCGCCGGAGACGGCGGCCAGGAGGTGACGATGACCGCGGCACGGGAGAGATCGGCCAAGGTGGGGCTACCCCCCGGGACCCTCGTACACATCGGGGAGGCCGGCGCGGGGCCTTCGACCATCACCCTGATCGACTACGGGCCCGATCGCGTAGACGAGCGGGAGCTCGCCGGGGAGGGGGAGGTGGCTCCCTTTCTGGACACCCCGACCGTGAGCTGGATCAACGTGTGTGGGGTCCACGACGTGGACGCCGTGGCCCGGGTGGGCTCGGCGCTCGGCCTTCATCCCCTGGTCCAGGAGGACATCGTCAACACCCGTCAGAGGCCGAAGGCCGAGATCTACGACGACCATCTCTTCGTGGTGCTCCAGATGATCCGCTACGACGCCGGGACCGCGCGCCTGGACACCGAGCAGGTGAGCCTGATCCTCGGGCCGCGGTATGTCGTGACGTTTCAGGAGCGCCCCGGCGATGTCTTCGAAACCGTGCGCCAGCGCATCCGGTCGGACAAGGGGCGCATCCGGCGTCAGGGCCCCGACTACCTCGCCCACGCCCTCATGGACGTGGTGGTGGATCACTACTTCCTCACCCTGGAGTCCCTCGAGGATCAGCTCGAGGCCTTGGAAGAGGCGCTCCTCGACAAGCCGGGGCCGGAGCTCCTGAAGGCCATACACGACCTCAAACGGGTCATGGTGGCCCTGCGCAAGGGAGTCTGGCCCCTGCGGGAGCTCCTCTTGACCCTGGAGCGCAGCGAGTCGGAGCTCATCGCCCCCTCGACCCGGCCCTACTTCCGGGACATCTACGACCACTCGATCCAGGTGATCGACACCGTCGAGAGCTTCCGGGACGTGCTCTCCGGGTACATGGACGTCTACCTCACCAGCGTCAGCAACCGGATGAACGAGATTATGAAGGTGCTGACCATCGTGGCTACCTTGTTCATCCCCCTGACCTTTATCGTCGGGGTCTACGGGATGAACTTCGAGCACATGCCCGAGCTCGGGTGGCGCTGGGCGTACCCGGCCCTCTGGGGGGTCATGGTCACGCTGGCGGGCGGGATGCTCCTCCTGTTCCGGAGGAAGCACTGGCTGTGAGGGCGGAGCGATGGGTTTGAGGAATCCGCGATCTGGTCAGAAATCCACGATCAGGGAGGTCAAGAAGGTCCGGTCGGTGTTCTTGGCGCCCGCCGGAGGGTCGTTCTGGTAGGCGATCAGGTAGCTCAGGCCGAGGGAGATGTTGCTGTTCACCTTGACCTCGAGGCCGGTTTGCGAGTGAAAGAAGTAGACCCCGGCGTCCTCCAGGGAAACCAGGTAATCCGCGTATTGCTTCAACGCCAGGTTTTCGCTGATCTGCCAGGCATAGTCGCCTGCGAGCTTTGCCGTGGCGTACGAGTCGTCGGTGCCGTCCGTGTAGTTGTCCCAGGTGTAGAGCAGCGAGGCAAGGCCCTTGAGGAGATGGGCCTCGGTCTTCACGAAGTCGTACCCGACGCCCGGGCCCGCCTGGATCTTCGAGTCGAAGCCCGCGAACTTGTCCTTCAGGTAACTCGCCTCCAGGAAGGCAAAGAGGCGCTCGGTGAGGCCACGCTCGTAGCGCCCTTCCGCGAGCCAGCGGTTCGAGGTCTCGTCGCCGTCGTTTTCCGCGAACAGCACGGCGCCCCGGAGAAAATAGCGGTTGGCCCCCTGCTCGTAGGAGCCCTTGAGCTGTCCGGCCAGGGTCTGGGTGTCGGCATTGCCGCTGGTATGGACGTAGCTCGCCTCGGCGCGTCCCTTGAGCCCGTTTTCCGCCCCCGCGGAGGGGTCGGCGAGGGCGGTCGCGGCCGCTGCGGCCAGGATGGTGCGAAACATGGGGTGCATCGGTCCACTTCTCTCTATATTTCCCGCGCAACTGCGGGGTCCTGGACGCCTGAGGGCCGACCCTACCACGGAGGGGCCGTTGCATCCAAGGCATAGCGGGCACGAGGGGTTTCCGCCCGACCGGGTCTCCGGGGTTGGGCGGGCCGGTCGGCCCAGAGCGAATCCATGTTGACAGCCTTCGGCCGATCCCTATAATGAGCGGCAGTTCAGCGGGCGTAACTCAGTTGGTAGAGTATCAGCTTCCCAAGCTGAGGGTCGCGAGTTCGAATCTCGTCGCCCGCTCCACGCCTCGATCGACGCCCCGGCTTTGGCCGGGGCGTCTCGTAATTTCTGCCTGCCTGTATCCCCCTCGGGCCGTTGCCTTTGCTCTCCCCCTCGCCGAGACGCCGTCGGTGGTAGGACCGTCTCCGCTTCTCCGTCCGACGGCCGTCTGCCTGCCGCCCACCCTCGCGAGGACCGTCGGACTCTCTCGGCCCAAGCGGTCGAGCCATCGTGGGAGCCGCCCCGCAGGTGACCCTAAATGCGGACCCTCATGGGTGGCGAGGGAGAGTCGGATCGACATCCCGGGGAGGGCTCCTCCCGGCCCCCGAGCTCGCTTCGGCAGTTCGTAGGCCGGGCGAATTCTTCCCAAGGCACAAGAAAGTCTCTTGTAAGGGGGCCAAACGCTGTGTTACGTGTCATCCGGGCCGTACGGCGGATGCGAGGGGGCTTTCGCAAGAAGGACGCGGTCGCGAAGATTCCTCAGCCTCCCTGGGGGAGAGAAGGCGCCGGTCCCCGAACGTCGCCCCCGTGGGGACGGCGGCAGCCGTCCGCACGTTTGCCGGGAAGCGGTGTGGGGGAAACAGGACTTGCACGTCCACCGGACGTGTCCGACGGACCAACGGGCTCCGGGAGCCCACAGCGAGAGGAGGGAGACGGGATGACGAAGAAGGATCTGGTGGGGAAGATGGCGGAGAGTGCCGGGGTCAGCAAGGCCGCCGCGGAGAAGGCGCTGGCCGGGGCGATCGCGGCGATGGAACAGGCCCTGAAGAAGGGTGAGAAGGTTTCTCTGGTGGGGTTCGGCACGTTCAGCACCGTGGAGAGGAAGGCCCGTCAGGGCCGCAATCCCCAGACGGGGAAACCGATCAAGATCAAGGCGCGGAAGACGGTTCGGTTCAAGGCCGGCAAGCGCCTTGCGGACAAGGTCAAGAAGTAGGGGGCCGACGACTGCCCCCCGGTTGCCGAGAGCGAGGAAAGGGCCCCTGCGGCAAAGGCTGCAGGGGCCCTTTCCGTCAGTCGTGGGTGTTCGCGGGAGATCCTCCGTCTGCGCTCGGCTTCTGGTAGAGGGCCACGAGGAACCGGTCGCGCACCCAGTTTTCGTGGTCCAGGCAGTCGATGGGAATCTGGGGCAGGGGAATCACCGCCTTGGCCATCGCCTTGTGGCCGCCGGCGCTCCCGTACGCCTCGAACGCGCTCTTGGTGACCTCACCGGCGCTCCGGGTGGCCCCGTAGTTCCGGACCGAGACGATGAGCCGGCCCTCGAAGAGGCCCGACACCACGGACCACTCGACCCCCTCCATCTCGAGGCAGAAGTCCGCGATGTACGGGATCACGTCTTCCCGGGTCAGGGGGCCCATGTGGGCGAAGAGGATGTCGTCGAGGATGTGCGCGTTCTGCAGAGCCAGGCTCAGGGCCGGGAGGTCACCTCGGGGGAACTGGGGGCGGTCGATCCTTCGCAGGAGGCCCTGGTTGGCCAGGGGGTAGAGGCTCGCGAAGGCAGAGACGTCCATGGGCGTGGTGTCCCTTCCCAGGAGTTGCGTGTCGGTCTTGATCCCATAGAGGAGCGCCGTGGCGAGGCGCGAGGAGATGGGCGTGTCAGAGGCCAGCAGGTACTCCGTCATGATGGTGGAGGTCGCCCCGTAGCGGGGGCGCACGTCCTTGATCCGGGCCGTGTAGTTGGTGCGGCGGGGGTGGTGGTCGATGACCAGGTCCACCTGGATCGGGATCTCGGGGGAGTGAAAGGGCTGCACGTCGAGCAGGGCGACGCGGTCGTAGGCCGCGAGATCCGCTGCCTGCATGGTCTGCACCTGTATGTCGAGCAGGTTGACCATGGCCACGTTCTCCGGCCGCGTCACCTCCCCGAAGGAACCGATCACCGCAGACAGGCGGTTTCGCCCCAGCAATGTACGGAGGGCGAGGGCGGAGGCGAGGCCGTCGGGGTCGGGGTCGTCCTGGACCAGGAGGAGAATGCGCTCCGCTCCCTTGAAGAGGGTCCGGATGGCGGCGAGGGCGCGCCGGGTGGCCGCCTTCTCCATCTCCGAGCGAAGGCACACGGATCCCAGGCGGCTGCTGGGAAGGAACAGGACCTGGTCCTGCCATGGCTCGGGGGGCTCGACTCCCGGGTCCAGGAGCACGGTGACCGGTGTCTCGGTGTTGTCCTGGAGGAGCGCGTGGAGGCACCGCCGCAACAGGGAGGCGCGGGGGATGTGGATGAGGATCCGGTCTTGTGCCGAGATCTTGACGCGCCGGTACAGGGCGGGGCTTGCCAGGTCCCCCGTGGCGGTGTGAAAGCCCCGGCGGCGAGCCCTGGCCGTGAGGCGCGGGTCGTCGGAGACCACCAGGCATTGGTCTTCGTCCCCCCTCGTGTCGAAGAGCAGAAGGGGCAAGTCCGTTTGGGTGATCGCGGTGATGCGCATGGGCTCTGGCCTCGGAAGCCCTGGCTTGTCCAGGGGCCGCAAGTCTAGTGGGAGGCCAACGGGGGTGTCAAACTCCCGGCCCTCGAGCGGCCCTTCCTTGGGCCGGGCCCCCGTTTCCTCGACCCCGGGGGGAAGAGAGGCGGTGGATTCCGGCTGGTTCCGGGTCTTGACAGGGGGCCGGGACGGTACCTATCCTTCGTGTTTCCCCAGATTCCCGGTGTGGCGGCCCGGTGGAGGTCGGTTTGGAAGAGCGCGTGTGCGCGGCGTTCCGGGAGGGGGCCCGGGTGCTGGAGGTCTTCGGGGTCGGGGCGGCGCCTCAGCTCGTGACCGTGGCGCGGCTGACGGCGGAGCGGCTGCGCGGGGGCGGCAAGGTGCTGAGCTTCGGGAACGGCGGCTCTGCCGCGGACGCCCAGCATCTGGCCGCGGAGTTGGTGAACCGTTTTCGGGTCGACCGTCCTCCCCTCGCCGCGGTGGCTCTGACGACCGACACCTCCGCGCTCACGGCCATCGGTAACGACTTCGGTTTCGAGCAGGTGTTCGAGAAACAGGTGCGCGCGCTGGCCCGGCCGGGGGACGTGGCGGTCGGAATCAGCACGAGCGGCACGAGCGCGAATGTGCTGCGGGCTCTCGCCGCCGCTCGAGAGATCGGTTGCACCTGCGTGGGCCTCACGGGCGAGTCGGGGGACGCCATGGGCGCCGTGTGCGACTACCTGGTGCGGGTCCCCAGCCGGGAAACACCTCGCGTGCAGGAATGCCACGTGGCGTGGATCCACGGATTTTGCGATCTGCTGGACGCGATCCTCTACCCGGAGGCCAGCCCCTGATGGCACGCCGCCTTGAGCCAGAGGCGGCCCTGGACCCGGCCGGGGTTCGAACCTATCCCCTGGCGGGCCGGCCCAGCAAGGTGCGGGCCCGTGACTTCCGTCCCCCCTACCGCCCCGGAGGCCGATTCTCCGAGTTCCTGGCGAGCCTCCCCCCCTTCCTTCAGGCTGACGACCTACGGGCTCTGGTCGCCGCGTTGGCCGCGGCCCACCGGGGCGACCGCGTCGTCGCCCTGGGGCTGGGGGCACACAACCTGAAGGTGGGTCTGCAGCCCTTGTATGCAGACCTCATGGAACGGGGGATCGTCTCGAGCGTTGCCCTCAATGGTGCGGGGATCGTGCACGACTTCGAGCTGGCCTTCGCCGGCCACTCCTCCGAAGACGTGGCCGTCCAGCTTGGGGACGGGCGCTTCGGCATGGCCCGGGAGACGGGCCATTGGCTCAACCGGGTGGTGCGCGACGCTCACCGGCGAGGCCAGGGCTTGGGGCGTGCGGTGGGCGAGGCCATCTGGGAGGAAGGTCTACCGTTTCGGGAGCAGAGCCTTCTTGCTGCCGCGTACCGCCGCGGAGTGGTCGCGACGGTGCACGTCGCCCTCGGCACCGACATCGTACACATGCATCCGGACGCGGACGGCGAGGCGATCGGGGGGACGAGCCTTCGGGATTTCCACCGATTCTGCGCTGTCGTCCGCGAGTTGGAGGGGGGCGTGTACCTCAACGTGGGCAGCGCCGTCATCCTGCCCGAGGTGTTCCTGAAGGCACTGACCCTGGTTCGCAACCTGGGACACGACGTCCGCGATTTCACCACGGCCAATCTCGACTTCATCCGCCAGTACCGCCCCACAGTCAATGTGGTGGGGCGACCCACCGGGGGAGGAGGGCGGGGGTACCAGCTCACGGGGCCCCACGAGGTCCTGGTGCCGCTTCTCTTCGCCGGCGTCCTCGAGGAGCTTTCTTCCCATGGGTGATGCCTACCCCGTGTTCCTCAGACTCGAGGGGCGTCCCTGCCTGGTGGTGGGGGGCGGACCGGTAGCCCTCCGCAAGGTGGAGGGTCTTCTCGCCGGGGGAGGCCGGGTCACGGTGGTGGCGCCGGAGGCCGTGGGCGACGTGGAGGCGCTGGCGCGGGGCGGGCGGGTGGCCTGGGTGCGGCGCCGGTTCGAACCCTCGGACCTGGAGGGGGTGGTCCTCGCTCTTGCCGCCACTTCGGACCGGGGCGTGAACCGGAAGGTGGCGGCCGAGGGGGCTGCCCGGGGCGTCTGGGTCAACGTGGCCGACGACGCCGGTGTGGGCGATTTCCACGTCCCAGCGGTGTTGCGTCGGGGCGATCTCACGGTGGCAGTGGCCACCGGCGGGGCGTCTCCGGCCCTGGCGTCGTGGGTCCGGGACCGGATCGGGGAGACCCTGCCGGAGGATCTCGGCGAGATGGTCGAAGTGGCCCGCTCGGTCCGAAGTGGGGCCTCGGACCCCGAGGGGCGCAGGGCGCGGGAGCTCTTTGGCTCGGGCATCCTGGAGAACCCGACCCGGGGGGAGGCGAAGCGGAAGGCGGAGCCGCCCCAACCACCGCCTGCGGAGGCGAGATGAACGTCTGGATCCTCAAGGTCGCGGTTCTCGTGTACCTGGTCGCGACGGGGCTGCACCTGGGCTACCTGGTGGCCCTGAAAGGGCCCTTGCGGCGTTGGGCGGCATGGGCCACGTGGGGGGCCTTCGGGCTGCACTCCCTGGGGCTCCTGGTGCGGTTCGTGGAGGCGGGGTACACGCCCATCACGAGCCTCCACGAGGCCATGAGCTTCTTCGCGTGGTGCGTGGTCGGGCTCTACCTGGTGCTCCAGTTGCGGTTCGACCTGCCGAGCCTCGGGGCATTCGTCAGCCCCATCGCGCTAACCTTCGTCCTGGCGGCGGTGAGCCTGCCCTCCCAGATCCAGCCTCTTCCGCCGGCGCTCGACTCCTACTGGCTGCCCATCCACGTGGTGCTCATCTTCGTCGGCGACGGGGCGTTTGCCCTGGCCGCGGCGGCCGGGGTGATGTACCTGATCCAGGAGCGCCAGCTCAAGAACAAGAAGCGCATGGGCGCACTCTTCCACCGTCTCCCGAACCTCGACGTCCTGGACCAGCTCAATTACCTGTGCCTCACCATCGGGTTTCCGCTCCTCACCGTGGGGATCATCACCGGCGCCATCTGGGCCCAGCAGGCCTGGGGAACCTATTGGAGCTGGGATCCCAAGGAGACCTGGTCCCTGATTACCTGGTTCCTGTACGCCGCGCTCCTGCACGGCCGACTCACGGTGGGGTGGCGAGGCCGGCGGGCCGCCATCTGGGCCATCATCGGGTTCGGGTCGGTGCTCTTCACCTTCCTGGGCGTCAACTTCGTGCTCCCGAAGATCTTCCCGAGCCTCGAGAGCCTCCACATCTACACGGGTTGAGGGGGAGGCGGGCTCGTCCATGGAGATCGTCGTCGTCGGTCTCAGTCACAAGAGCGCACCGGTGGAGATTCGGGAGAAGGTGGCCTTCCCAGGCGACTGCCTCCACGAGGCGCTTCGCAACGTGCGCGACGTCCCGGCGGTGCACGAGGCGGTGATCGTCTCCACCTGCAACCGTGTGGAGATCTACGCAGCGGCACGCCACCGGGATGAGGGGGTGGCGGGGCTGTGCCGCTTCATGGCCGAGTACCACGGGGTGCCCGACCCGGCTCTGCGTCCCCATCTCTACGTCTACGCCGGGCCGGAGGCGGTTCGCCACGTGTTCCGCGTGGCGTCGAGCCTCGACTCCATGGTGGTGGGTGAGCCCCAGATCCTGGGCCAGGTGAAGGATGCCTATGAAGCGGCCGCGGAGGGCGCGGCAACCGGCCTCGTGCTCAACCGGTTCATGCACAAGGCCTTCAGCGCCGCCAAACGGGTGCGCACCGAGACCCGAATCGCCCAGTCTGCCGTCTCGATCTCGTTTGCTGCGGTGGAACTGGCGCGCAAGATCTTCGGCAGCCTCGAGGGAAAGCACGTCTTGGTGATCGGGGCCGGCGAGATGTGCGAGCTCGCCGCAACCCACTTGATGGAGAACGGAGTCACCGGGGTGCAGGTGACCAACCGCACCCTGGCCCGGGCCCAGGCCGTGGCGGAGAAGTTCCATGGCCGGGCGCTTCCCTTCGAGCAGTTCCGCCAGCACCTGCACGAGGTGGACATCGTCATCTCCTCCACCGGGGCGCCGCACCTGGTCGTGGACGTGGAGGACGTGCGGTCGGCGATGAAGGAGCGCAGGCAAAAGCCGATGTTCCTCATCGACATCGCGGTTCCCAGGGACATCGACCCCCGGATCAACGACCTTCCCAACGTCTACCTGTACGACGTGGACGACCTCCAGGGTGTGGTGGACGCCAACAGGAAGGAGCGGGCCAAGGAGGCCGAGAAGGCAGAGCAAGTGGTGGGCGAGGAAGTGGAAGGGTTCCTCTCGTGGCTGAAGACCCTGGAGGTAACCCCCACGATTCGGGCGCTGCGGGAGCGCTTCGAGGCCATCCGGCAGGCAGAGTTGGAGAAGACCCTCAAGGCCTTCGGCGAAGGCCTCACCGACAAGCAGCGCAGGAGCCTGGAGGCCATGGGCCAGGCGATCGTGAACAAAATCCTCCACCAGCCCAGCATGTGCCTGAAGCGCCAGGCCGAGGACCCGGAGCTGGAGATCTCGGTCGAGGCCGTCCGACGGCTCTTCGGCCTGGAGGACCCCCACCGTGAGGATGAGACGTGAAGACGGTCAGGATTGCCACCCGCAAGAGCCAGCTCGCCCTCTGGCAGGCCAACTGGGTGAAGGGCGAGCTGGAGAAGAGAAATCCCGGGCTCGGAGTCGAACTGGTCCTCATCGTGACCAAGGGCGACAAGATCCTGGACGTGCCTCTGGCCCAGGTGGGCGGCAAAGGGCTCTTCGTGAAGGAGATCGAGGATGCCCTCCTGGACGGCCGGGCGGACATCGCGGTCCACTCCATGAAGGACGTCCCCACCGAGCTCCCGGCGGGGTTGCACCTGGCCGTGGTCTGCGAGAGGGAAGACCCTCGGGACGCCTGGTTCTCGAGAAACGGCACGGCCCTTCGAGATACCCCCCAGGGGGCCCGGGTGGGCACCTCGAGCCTGCGCCGCCAGACCCAGCTGCGGGCCCTGCGCCCGGACCTGGTCTTCGAGAACCTCCGGGGCAACGTGGATACGCGGCTGCGCAAGCTGGAGGAGGGCCAATACGATGCGATTGTCCTGGCGGCCGCCGGGGTCAAACGACTGGGCTTCGCCGGCCGGGTGACCGAGTACCTGCCCGCCGAGGTGACCCTGCCTGCGATCGGTCAGGGCGCTGTCGGGATCGAGTGCCGACGGACGGATCGGGACACGAACGCACTCATCGCGCCTCTCCGTCACCCGGCCACCTGGACCGCGGTGCTCGCGGAGCGGGCCTTCCTGGCCACGCTCCAGGGCGGGTGCCAGGTGCCGATCGCCGCCTTCGCGGAGCTCCGGGACGGGCAGGTGCACCTGCGGGGTCTGGTGGGGAGCCTGGACGGCCAGACCGTGATTGGGGGCTCCCGAGTGGGGTCGCCGGTGGACGCGGAGTTCCTGGGCATCGACTTGGCTGAAGAGCTCCTGGACCGGGGGGCGCGGGAGATCCTGGAAGAGGTCTACCTCTGCCAGGCGCCGAGTCCCCAGGAGACTTGATGCCGTCGGAGAAGGGGTTCGTCTACCTGGTGGGAGCGGGCCCGGGGGACCCGGGACTCGTCACCCTGCGGGCTCGGGAGGTGCTCGAGCGGGCCGAGGCGGTGATCGCCGATCGTTTGGTGCACCCGGAGGTCCTGAGCTGGGCGCCGGCAGGGGCCGAGGTGGTCGTCATGGGCAAGGTGGGTCACGCCCACCAACACCCCCAGGAGGACATCACCCGGGCGGTCATCGAGCGTGCCCGGAAGGGCAAGGTGGTGATGCGCCTGAAGGGCGGAGACCCAGCCATCTTCGGTCGGCTGGGGGAAGAGGCGGAAGCCATCGCGGACGCGGGCATCCGGTTCGAGATCGTTCCGGGGGTGACCGCGGCGTCGGGGGCCTCGGCCTTCGCAGGAATCCCCCTGACCCACCGGGACTGCGCGCCTTCGGTGACCTTCGTGACGGGGCACCGCCGCACCGACGGTGGGAGGGGGCCGGCGGTCGACTGGGTAAACATGGCCCGAGTCTCTGGGACGCTCGTGATATACATGGGCGTGAAGCAACTCGCTGCGGTGGCGCGGGCATTGGTGCAGGGAGGGCGCGGCTCCGGGACGCCGGTGGCGGTCGTTGGCCGTGCCACCTGGTCAGACCAGGAGGTGGTGACCGGCACCCTCGCGGATATTGCCGACCGGTTGGAGGGAGCCGGACTTCAGGCGCCAGCAGTGGCCATTGTGGGAGACGTCGTGAGGCTCAGGGAGAAGCTCTCCTGGTTCGAGCACCGACCCCTGCGGGGCAAGCGCATCCTGGTCACCCGGGCGGGGCACCAGGCCGGGGAGCTCTCACGCCTCCTGCGGGCTGCCTACGCGGTGCCGGTGGAGCTCCCGCTCCTCGAGCTTCGCCCCTGTGGGCACCAGAGCGCGGTGGCGGCGGCGCTGCGGAGGCTCTTCGCCTACGACTGGGTGGTCTTGACCTCCGCCAACGCGGTGGAGTTCACCTTCCGAAAGCTCGACGAACTGGGCCTGGACGCCCGTGCCTTCGGCGCGGCCCGGGTCTGCGCCGTGGGGCCGAAGACGGCTGAAGCCCTGCTGGCACGGGGCATCCGGGCGGACGTCGTGCCGCCGGAGTATGTCGCCGAGGCCTTGGTGGACGCCCTGTCGACCGCGGGAGACCTGAAGGGTGCCACCGTCCTCATACCCCGGGCCAAAGAGGCGCGGGAGGTGATTGCAGAGGAGCTCGGAAGGCGCGGCGCACGGGTGGAGGTCCTCCCGCTGTATGAGAACGTCAGGCCTTCGTCCTACCCGGAGCTGGTCTTGGCCGCCTTGAGGGGAGGCGAACTGGACGCGGTGACCCTGGCCTCCTCCTCTGCGGCGCGAAACTACGCGACCTTGTGCCGGGAGCAGGGGGTGGATCCCGGCCGCTTGCCCTGTGCCGTGATTGGTCCGGCCACCCGGAAGACCGCTGAGACAGAGGGGCTCCCGGTGGCGGCGATGCCCTCGGAATACACCCTGGGGGGACTGGTCGCGGCGCTGGAAGAGTATTTTCGAAAGTGAACCGTGAGCGGTGAGCGGTGACCAGGTAGGACGGGGAAAAGTTCTCACCGTTCACTTTTCACCGATCACGCGCTGGAGGCGCAGATGACCCAAGAATTCCTTCCCAAGTGGATCGCGTGGGAGACGACCCAGCGCTGCAACCTTCGGTGTGTGCACTGCCGCTGTTCCTCCGACATGGAGGCAGCCGAGGGGGACTTTACGACCGCCGAGGCGAAGACGCTGATCGACGACATCGCCGAGGTCTCGAGCCCCGTGCTCGTGCTCTCGGGCGGGGAGCCGCTCCTCAGGCCCGACATCTTCGAGATCGCCGGGTACGGGACCTCGAAGGGCTTCCGGATGTGCATGGCTACCAACGGCGCCCTCGTCACCGACGAAGTGTGCGAGAAGATGCGGGCCGTGGACATCAAGATGGTCTCCCTCTCCCTGGACGGCCCCACGGCCGAAGTCCATGACGACTTTCGCCAGTGCCCGGGCGCCTTCCGAGGTGTGGAGCGGGCTGCGGAGCTCTTCCATAAGCACGGGGTGAAGTTCCTCGTGAACTCCTCGTTCACCAAGCGCAACCAGGCCAACATTGCCGCGACCTTCCGGAAGGCCAAGGCCCTGGGTGCGACCGCCTGGTACCTGTTCATGATCGTCCCCACCGGCCGGGGCGAGGAGATCATGGGGGAGCTGATCTCAAAAGAGGACTACGAGGAGATCCTGGCCTGGCACTACCAGCAGGAGAAGCAGGAGGACGAGATCCTCATGCGGCCCACGTGCGCACCGCACTACTATCGGATCGTGCCCCAGCTGGCCAAAGCGGAAGGAGTGAAGTTCGAGCGTCGCAGCCTCACGTTCTCCACCGGGGGGGGCAAGGGCTGCATTGCCGCCCAGTCCATCTGCCTGATCGACTGCTTCGGCGACGTGAAGCCCTGCTCCTACTTCCCCATGAGTGCGGGAAACGTGAAGAAGACCCCTTTCAAGAAGATCTGGTTCGAGAGCCCGCTGTTCGGGCAGCTCCGAGATTTCAAGAGCTACAAGGGGAAATGCGGACAGTGCGAGTTCCTCAACGTGTGCGGGGGCTGCAGGGCCCGGGCGTACGCGGTGACGGGCGACTACCTGGACGAGGAGCCTTTCTGTAACTATGTGCCGGTGAAGCTGACACGTGGGAAGTGAAAAATGAACGGTGAATGGTGAACGGGGAGAGCGAGGGATCTGCGGCCGGTCTGCGGTTCCTGATCACCGACCACCGATCACCGATCACGAATTACGGATCACCGGTCACCGTCTTTGCTTCGAGGAGACACAATGAGTCGAGCCGACCGTTTTCTCAAGGCCTGCCGGGGCGAGCCCGTCGACACCACACCCGTCTGGATCATGCGCCAGGCGGGCCGCTACATGGCGGAGTACCGCGCCGTGCGGGCCAAGCATTCCTTCCTCGATGTCTGTCACAAGCCGGAGCTGGCCTGCGAGGTGACCCTCCAACCCATCGACCGCTTGGGAGTGGACGCGGCGATCCTCTTTTCCGACATCATGATCCCCCTCGAGGGGATGGGGTGCCGGGTGGAGTTCATCCCCGGCCCCGTGATGGAACCGGTGCGCACACGGGCAGAGGTGGACGCGCTGCGGGTGTGCGAGCCCGAGGCCGACGTGCCCTATGTGCTCGACGCGGTGCGCCTGATTCGCAGGGAGCTCGCCGGCAAGGTGCCGCTGATCGGGTTCTCCGGGGCTCCCTTCACCCTGGCGGCCTACATGGTCGAAGGGAAGGGAAGCCGAGAATTCGCCAACCTGAAACGAATGATGTTCGCCGCACCGGATCTCTTCCGCGACCTGATGACCAAGGTTTCGGACACGGTGATCGCCTACCTCAATGCCCAAGCTGCGGCCGGCGCCCAGGCGCTCCAGGTGTTCGACACCTGGGGGGGCATTCTTTCTCCGGCGGATTACGCACGGTATGTTCTGCCTCACTCCCGGCGCATCATCGCCAGCTTGGACCGGAGCGTGCCCGTGATCCACTTCGTCAAGGGGGCGGGGCTCATGCTGGATCTGGTCAAGCAGGCGGGGGGCGACGTCCTGGGCCTCGATTGGCACATCGACCTCGCGGACGCCATCCGGGCCGTAGGGCCGGAATTCAGCGTGCAGGGGAACATGGACCCTGCCTACATGTTCGCCCCGCCGGAGCTCGCCCGGCAAACCGCGGCGGAGATCGTGGAGAAGGGCAAGGCGGCCAGGGGTCACGTCTTCAATCTAGGTCACGGCATCATGCCCATGGCCGACGTGGACACGGCCCGGGCTGTGGTCGAGGCGGTGCACGATGCGGGGTTGCGCTGAGAGCGCCCGCCCCAGTTTCCAGTGATGGGAACCGTTTAGGGTCGCGTCCCTGCCCCGCGGGGAGACCGGCCGGGAAGGACGGCGGCCTCAGCGGCCCGAGAACTCCGGTTTTCGCTTCGCGAAGAAGGCAGCCACGGCTTCGTCGTGGTCCGCCGTTTGGTGGACGAGCGCCTGGGCCGCTGCGGAGAGCTCGAGCAGGGTGTCAAGCCTGCCCGTCTGCGCCTCGCGCAGCAGCATCT